>DASQUF010000153.1:0-7972 GCA_035641435.1 Propionibacteriaceae bacterium
CGTTAGCCATCTCGACACGGCAAACGTGGACGAGGGGTACGCAAGTGCCGAGCCCCAAGCGCGCGGAGTCCAGCGCGGAGCGAGGTGCGGGTCCCCGTGGACAGCCCATCTGTTCGCTGCGCCGCCGAGCTGAGGCGGAGAGAGCGAAGGGCGTCTTCCGTTCGCGAACGACAACGACGTCGTCGGGGTAGAGCGCGAGCAAGGCGGAGTCCAGCGCGGAGCGAAGTGCGAGTCCGCGTCGCCAGCCCATCTGTTCCGGATTGCGCCCGGCGCGCTGAGGAGGAGTTAGCCAAGGCGTTCTTCCTTGGCGAGCGACGACGAAGCCGGCGGATTGCGAGCGCGATCCGCGCGATCCGGAGGATCGCATCCAAAGGTGTAGGCCCCCCAAGTATGAGTTGGGGGGCCTACGTGGGTGGCCGGAGTGAAGCGACGTCTCCAGCCGACCAGGTGACCCGGCGGATCTCAGCGGCCCATCGCCGACCGCTGCAGCGAGTTGCCTCGCCGGCTAGACCCTCGGTTCATCCCAGTCCCGCTCTCCCTCTCGGAAGCGCGTAAGAGATTTCTATACCCTTCCCCGATCACCCGGCAAGGCGTTCTGACAAGGAACTTTGGTCGATTTTCCCATCCACAACCTCCTCCACAGCAGGGTGGGCGGTTCTGCACCGAAACGATCATTTTCTCCACAGCCGAGGCGGCCCGCTTGTGGACAGACGACGCAGTATCGTGACGCCGTGGAACCCGAGCCGGACACCAAGGACTGGACCTGGACCCTGCAGCGGCGCTGCCCCCAGTGCGGGCTCGCCGCCAGCGAGGTCCCGCTCGACGAGATCGCCAACCGGGCCTTCGTCGCGGGCGAGGAATGGGTGCAGATCCTGCGCTCCAGCCCGGCGGTGGCGTCCCGACCGCAGCCCGACGTCTGGTCCCCGCTGGAGTACGGGGCGCACGTCCGTGACGTGTTCCGGCTGTTCGACCAGCGCCTGATGCTCATGCTGACCGAGGATGACCCGCTCTTCGCCAACTGGGACCAGGACCAGACCGCCATCGCCGAGCGCTACGGCGAGCAGGACCCTGAGGTCGTCGCCGACGAGCTCGAGGCGGCCGCGGGCACCATGGCCGGTCACATCACCGCGCTCCGGCCGGATCAGCTCGACCGCACCGGTCGTCGCTCCGATGGCTCAGAGTTCACCGTCGTCACCCTGCTGCAGTACTTCCTGCACGACGTGGTGCACCACCTGTGGGACGTCACCGGTCAGCCGGACGCCGCGGCCTCACTCTCCCTGGAGTAGTTGCCGGGGGTCCAAGAGGGATCGTCCCCTTGCCTTTCGGCTCGAGCAGGACCTTGAGGTCGGCCCGGCACCGCGCCTCCAGGTCGGCGAGCTCGGCCAGGGAGTCCTCCAGGTCCCGCTGCTTCTCCAACAGCACGGCCCGCCGCCGACCGATGTCGGCGAGCAGGAACTCCAGCTGTCCCCGCTCACCGGGCGTCTCGTCGTACATCCCGAGGATGTGCGAGATCTCGGCGAGGGTGAATCCGAGCCGCCGGCCGCGCAGGATGAGCTGTAGTCGCACCCGGTCTCGATCGTGGAAGACCCGGGCCGTACCGGCCCGCTCCGGTACCAGCAGGCCCTGGTCCTCGTAGAACCGGATGGTGCGCAGAGTGGTGCCGAACTCGGCGGCCAGCTCGCTGATGGTCCAGGTCCGGTTACTCACAGCGCTCATTCTAAGGCTTACCTTTACGTAAGCGGAATAGTATGCTGAGGGCATGGCCAGCTCTTTTCTGCTCAGTGCCGAGCATGAGGACTTCCGGGCGGTGGTGGCGGACTTCGCGGCGCGGGACCTGGCGCCGCATGTCGAGCGCTGGAACGCCGCACACGAGCTGCCGCTGGAGGCGATCAAGCTGATGGGCGACCTCGGCCTGTTCGGCCTCGGCGGCCCGGAGGAGTACGGCGGAGCCGGCGACTTCACCAGTCTGTGCATCGCCATCGAGGAGATCGGCCGGGTCGACCAGTCGCTCGGCATCACCCTGGAGGCCGCCGTCGGTCTGGGCATCAACCCGATCGCCCACTTCGGGACGGCGGATCAGAAGCAGCGCTGGTTGCCGGATCTGCTGGCCGGTCAGGCACTGGCTGCCTTTGGGCTGACCGAGGCCGACGCGGGCTCCGACGCCGGAGCCACCCGGACCCGTGCCGAGCTGCGTGACGGCCGGTGGGTGATCAACGGCAGCAAGCAGTTCATCACCAACTCCGGCACCGACATCACCTCGCTGTGCACGGTGACCGCCCGCACGGGCACCCGGGAGGACGGGAAACCGGAGATCTCGGCCATCTGCATTCCGGCCGGAACGCCGGGGCTCGAGGTGGGCGCGGCGTACGCGAAGCTCGGCTGGCACGCCTCCGACACCCATCCCCTCAGCTTCACCGACGTGCAGGTGCCGGAGGACCATCTGTTGGGGGAGCGCGGGCACGGCTACGGGCAGTTCCTGGCCATCCTGGACGACGGCCGGGTGGCGATCGCCGCGCTGGCCCTCGGTTGCATCCGGACCTGTCGGGATCTGGCGGTGGCGTATGCGCAGCAGCGCACGTCGTTCGGCGGTCCGATCGGCCGTAAGCAGGGTGTGGCCTTCCCGATCGCGGACCTGGACGTGATGGCCGCGGCCGCGCACCAGCTGGTGTACGCGGCAGCCGCGATGCGCGACGCCGGCGCCGAGCCGCATGCGTTCAACCGCGCCGCGGCGATCGCCAAACTGTACGCGACCGAGTCCGCGGTCAGCGCGACCCGGATTGCCACCCAGGTGTTCGGAGGCTACGGATTCATGGAGGAGTACCCCATCGCCCGGTTCTACCGCGACGCCAAGGTGCTGGAGATCGGCGAGGGCACGTCGGAGGTGCAGCGGCTGCTGATCGCGCGCCGGCTGGGCCTTCCGGTGGAATAGGACCCGTGGACGAGATAAGCGCGGCGCGCGACCGGACGCTGGCCCCGACCGAGCGCGGGGCGGACAAGCTGGCGGCCGCCAACAAGCTGTTCGTCCGGGACCGCATCGACCTGCTGTTCGACGCCGGCAGCTTCGTCGAGGACGGCCAGCTGGCCAACGCTCTGGCCGACGGGCTGCCCGCCGACGGGGTGGTCACCGGCCGCGGTCTGGTGCACGGCCGGCCGGCCCTGGTGGTGGCCAACGACCCCAGCGTCAAGGCGGGCTCGTGGGGCGCCCGGACGGTGGAGAAGATCATCCGGATGACCGAGGTCGCGCTGCGCGACGAGCTGCCGATCTTCTGGTTCATCGACTCGGCGGGGGCCCGGATCACCGACCAGGTGGATCTGTTTCCGGGTCGCCGGGGGGCCGGGCGGATCTTCGCCAACCAGGTCGCGCTGTCCGGGCGGGTGCCGCAGGTCTGCTGCCTGTTCGGCCCGAGCGCGGCCGGCGGGGCGTACATCCCGTCCTTCTGCGACCTGGTGATCATGGTCGAGGGCAACGCCTCGATGTACCTCGGCTCACCGCGGATGGCCGAGATGGTGGTGGGGGAGCGGGTCAGCCTGGAGGAGATGGGCGGGGCGCGCATGCACGCCGAGGTCTCCGGCTGCGGCGACCAGCTGGCCGCCGACGACGCCGACGCGATCGAGCAGGCGAAGCAGTACTTCTCCTACCTGCCGCCGAACTGGCGGGAGTCACCGCCCACCTTCGAGGGCGGCGAGGCCGGCCGGGACTTCAGCCCGGACCTGGTGCCGGCCGCCGACGCCGCGGGCTACGACATCCACACCGTGATCGACGCGCTGCTCGACGAGGGCTCCTTCTTCGAGGTCAAGCCGCTGTTCGCGCCCGAGCTGGTCGTCGGCCTCGGGCTGCTGGACGGTGAGGTCGTCGGCGTGGTGGCCAACCAGCCCGCGGTCAAGGGCGGGGTGCTGTTCGTCGACTCGGCGGACAAGGGCGCCCGGTTCATCTGGCAGTGCGACGCGTTCAACATCCCGCTGCTCTACCTGGCCGACGTGCCGGGTTTCATGATCGGCAGCGCAGTGGAGCGGCAGGGCATCATCCGGCACGGCGCCAAGATGATCACCGCCGTGGCCGAGGCCACCGTGCCGACGGTGTCGGTGATCGTACGCAAGGCGTACGGGGCCGGCCTGTACGCGATGGGCGGGCCGGGATTCGGTCCCGACGCCTGCCTCGCGCTGCCTACGGCCAAGATCGCGGTGATGGGGCCGGAGGCGGCGGTCAACGCGGTGTACGCGAACAAGATCGCCGCGATGGCTGACGAGGGCGAGCGCGCGGCGTACGTAGAGCAGCAGCGCAAGGCGTACGAGGTGGACATCGACATCCTCCGGCTGGCCAGCGAGCTGGTGGTGGATGCGATCGTCGAGCCGGGCGACCTGCGCCGTGAGCTGATCGCCCGCTTCGCGGCCGCGGCGACCAAGGACCGGCACTTCTCTTCGCGCCGGCATGGGGTGCCGCCGGTCTGATTCGCAGAATGTGCCGCCAGTTGAGGCTGTTCCTCTTCTCTCAGGCGTGGCGCCGGCCAGATGGGGCTCACTGGAGGGAGATTCTGCGGCACGACGCCTCTGAGCCTGCTCGGCCCCCGTGACCGCGCTCAGTCCACGTCCGTGAAGTGCTCGACCCGCGGTGGCTCGGCGAAGTAGCGTCCGATCTCCGCCCGCCACGCCGGGAACCGGTCGGACTCCCGGAAGCTCTCGGTGTGCGCCTCGAGGGTGTCCCACTCGACCAGCAGCACGATGCGGTTCGGTGACTCGATCCCCCTGACGAGCCGGATGGAGCGGAAACCGGGTGTCCCGGTGACCAGGGGGCGGGCGCGCCGGTAGGCCGTGACAAACCCGTCGGCGTCGGTGACGTCTATCAGGGCAACCTCGAGGACCACGGCCGGGATCCTACGGTCGATCGATCCGATAGAGGTAATGCAGCGGGTCGTCCATCGGGTTGTCCGCGACCATCGCCCCTTCGGCGATGCGCGTCAGGCCGGCCTTCTCCAGCGCCCGCCACGAGGCCAGCTCTCGGGGATGTCGACGAGCGTGGCGAACTCGGCCAGCTCCTCCGGGTAGTCCGGATCACCGAGCGCTGCAGCAGTCCGATCGGGCGGCCGTCCAGCAGCACCACCAGATCCTCCCCGGGCTCCTCAGCGCGGACGTGCCGTCGCCCGTCGGCTGACCCAGAGCTACCCGTCCCGCCCCGCTCAGATCGGGAGCCGGCGGAAGAGCGGGCGGGGCACGTGCCGCAGACCCGACATGACCACCCGCATCGTGCCCGGCACCCAGATCAGCTCGCGCTTGTTGCCGACGCCGTCGACCACCGCCTCGGCAACCTGGTCGGGCGACACCGCCAGCGGGGCGTCGTCCAGGCCCGCGGTCATCTTGGACCGGACGAACCCGGGCCGCACGACCAGGACGCGTACGCCGGAGGGTCGTAGCGCCTCGCCCAGGCCGAGGAAGAACCCGTCGAAACCCGCCTTGGTCGAGCCGTAGACGAAGTTGGACCGGCGCACCCGCTCGCCGGCCACGCTGGACAGCGCCACGATCACCCCGTGGCCCTGGGCCCGCAGCCGCTCGGCCAGCAGCACGCCGAAGTGGACCGGGGCGGTGTAGTTGACCTCAGCCAGCTCCAGCGCGTGATCCGCGTCGGTCCAGGCCCGCTCGGGCTCGCCGAGCAGGCCGAAGGCGACCACGGCCACGTCGATGTCGCCGCCGGCGAAGGCTTTCTCGACCGTCGCGGCGTGCGAGGTGGCGTCCCGCGCATCCAGGTCGACCTCGGTCACCGCACAACCGAGGCCGGTCAGCTCGGCCGCGGCCTGCGTACGCCGCTCGGTGGGTCGGGCGGCGAGCACGACCCGCAGACCGTCGCCCCCCGCGTACCGACGGGCGACAGCCAGGGCTATGTCGGAGGTGCCGCCGAGCAGCAGGAGCGACTGGGGCCTGCCCAGAGAGTTGATCATGGGAGTTACCGAATCTCCAGTCGCCGGGCCAGGTCGGAGTTGAACATGCCGCTCGGGTCGACCTCGTGGCGTACCACCAGGAAGTCGTCCAGCCGCGGGTACATCTTGCGGAACGCCTCGGCGCTCAACCGGGAGTCCTTGGCCAGGTAGACCCGGCCGCCGGCGGAGATCACCTGCTCGTCCAAGGCGTCGCAGAGCTTGTCCAGCCCGTGCTCGATCGGCAGGTCCACGGTCAGCGTCCATCCCGGCATCGGGAAGGACAGCGGGGCCGGGTTGCTCGGGCCGAACCGCTTGAGCACGTTCAGACACGACAGGTGGCCGGAGTTGACGATCATTGCGACGCAGCGGCGGAAGGTCTCGTCGGCCTCGAACGGCACTACGAACTGGTACTGCAGGAACCCGTGCGGGCCGTAGACCCGGTTCCACTCGGCGACGATGTCCAGAGGGTGGAAGAACTGGGTGATGTTCTGCACCTCGCCGACCCGGTGCTTGGGAGCCTTCCGGTACCAGAACTCGCTGAACGCCTTCGCCGTCGTCTTGTTGACCATCCGGTTGGGGAAGACCTCCGGGATGGTGCCGAGCGACGGCGCCACGAACCTCAGCGGGTCGCCGCGCCGCAGCTTGCTCGGTAGGTCGGCCAGTCGCGCCTTGTTGCCGCGGGTGAGCACCGCGCGGCCCAGGTGCTTGCCCCGAGTGACCGCGTCGAACCACGCCACGGAGTAGGTGTACGCGTCGTCGCCGGTCGACATCTTGGTCATCAGGTCGTCGAGGTCGGTGCACCGGTCGGTGTCCACGACGAAGTAGGCCGTCTCGGTGCGCTGCAGGGCGACGGTCGCGGTCAGCACGGCCCCGGTCAGCCCCATGCCTCCGATGGTGGCCCAGAAGACCCGCTCGGTGTCCCCCTGCGGGGTCAGGGTGCGCACTTCGCCGTCGGCCATCAGGAGGTCCAACGACACGACATGGTTGCCGAAGCTGCCCTCGGTGTGGTGGTTCTTGCCGTGCACGTCGGCGGCGATCGCCCCGCCGATGGTCACCTGGCGGGTGCCCGGTAGCACCGGGACCCACAATCCGAACGGCAGCAGCGCCCGCATCAGGGCGTCCAGGCTCACCCCGGCCTGGACCGTCACCGTCGGCGGGTCGCCCATCGCGTCCACGGTCAGGATGCGGTTCATCTTGGTCAGGTCGAGGGTGGTGCCGCCGGCGTTCTGCGCCGCATCCCCGTAGCTGCGGCCCAGGCCACGAGGCACCACTCCACGCTGGGCTCCGGAGGTGCGCAGGGCCGAGACGGCGTCGGCCACGGAGTCGATCGCGGCCAGATGGGTCATGGTGCCCGAGGTCCGGCCCCAGCCATGCAGCTCGACCAGCGGCTGCGGGATCATCGGCTGCGCCTCCGGCAGTGAGGGCGCGATGGCGGGCACGCGGTCCGTGTCGCTCACCAGAACACCGCCACCGAGATCACCACGAGCCAGATCACCCCTATCCCTTGCAGAACATGGTCGTGCAGGACGACGTCCTCGGGCTCCCCGGCGTTGCCGGCATCGACCTCCAGCGCGTACTGCAGCAGTCCCAAGGTAAAGGGCGCGATGGAGATGGCGGTCCAGGGGACGCCCAGCAGGTCGGGCTCGCCGCCGCCCCCGCGGGAGTTCTCGAACGCCCACAGGCTGTAGGAGATGAGGACCATCACCGCGGCCAGCATCCAGGTGAACCGCAGGTAGGACTCGGAGTAGCGGGTCAGCGACCGCCGGGTTCCGGCCTCGCCGCCGATCGCCTTCATCTCCGAGTAGCGCTTGCCGGCGACCATGAAGAACGAGCCGAACGCCGCGACCAGGAGGAACCACTGGGTCAGCAGAATCCCGGTGGCCACGCCGCCCGCGATCGCCCGCAGCAGGAAGCCGCTGGCGACCACGGCGAGATCGACGACCGGCAGATGCTTGAGGAAGGCTGAGTAGAGCAGCTGGATGGCGACGTAGACGACCAGGGTGATGCCCAGCGGCAGGGCGACGGCGAACCCGAGCGCCAGGCCAGCGACTCCGGTCAGAGCG
>DASQUF010000154.1:0-5965 GCA_035641435.1 Propionibacteriaceae bacterium
CCGCCGAGCCGGCGGACTCCCACCCCACGTGGTGCTGGCCACCAAGGTCGACCCGGATCCGCGTACCGGAGACTTCTCGGGCGACCGAGTCCGGGCCTCCCTCGAGGAGTCGATGGAGCGGCTGGGTGTCGACCGGATCGCGCTCCTCCATCTGCATGACCCGGAGCGGATCACGTTCGCGGAGGGGGTGGCTCCCGGTGGGCCGGTGAGGGCGCTGGTTGATCTCCGGGAGCAGGGCCTGGTCCAGCACCTGGGGGTGGCCGGCGGACCGGTCGGGCTCCTCCAGCAGTACCTGGACACCGGCGAGTTCGAGGTCGTGCTGAGCCACAACCGCTACACCCTGCTCGACCGCTCCGCTGAGCCACTCTTTCGTTCCGCCGCCGGCCGCGGTCTCGGCGTGCTCAACGCGGCTCCCTACGGCGGGGGCATGCTGTCGAAGGGCCCGGGCGTCCAGCAGAAGTACGCCTACGGCTCACGGGACGACCGGATCCGAGAGGCGGCCGAAGCGATGGAGGCGTCCTGCCGGCGCTATGACGTCCCGCTCGCCGCAGCCGCCCTGCAGTTCTCGATGCGGTCGGAGATGATCAGCTCCACCGTCGTCGGCGTGTCATCGCCGCAGCGGATCGACCAGACTCTGGAACTGGCCGCGGTGGCGATCCCCGACGAGCTCTGGTCCGAACTCGAGCAGGCTGTTCCCTCCCGCGAGCTCTGGCTGAACTGAGGAACTGGCGAGAAACTCTCTCTTGACGAAGGAGTCGCATGAGCGTTCGTCCGACCGCCCAGCCGGTGTTCGCGACCTACCCGAGCCTGCGGGGGCGAACGGCGTTCGTCAGCGGCGGCGCGTCGGGCCTCGGAGCGGAGTTCGTCGCCCAGCTCGCGGCGCAGGGGGCCCGGGTCGCGTTCATCGACATCGACGTAGACCGGGGGAAAGCGCTGGAGCGGGCGCTGCTGGATGAGGGCGCCGAAGCACTCTTCCTGGACTGCGACGTACGCGATGTCCCGGCCTTGCAGTCGGCGATCGCCCGGTCCGCCGAACAGCTCGGCCCGATCCGCGTGCTGGTGAACAACGCGGCCAACGACCACCGGGACCGGGTCGCCGAGATGGACACCTCGCTCTGGGACGACCGGATCGCCGTCAACGTGCGCCACCACTTCTTCGCCGCTCAGGCCGTGGCCGAGATGATGCGCGACTCCGGGGGCGGTTCGATCATCAACCTCGGATCGATCAGCGCGCACATCGACCTGATGGACCTGCCGGGCTACATCACTGCGAAGGCCGGGGTGGAGGGCCTGACCCGGACGCTGGCCCGCGAGTACGGCCCGTGGTACATCCGGGTGAACTGCATCATCCCGGGCTGGATCATGACGGATAAGCAGCTCACCGAGTGGGTGACCCCGGAGGCCGAGGAGTCGATCAAGCGAAACCAGTGCCTCCCGGACAAGGTCTATCCCGACGACGTGGCGCGGCTGCTGCTCTGGCTCGCGGCGGATGACTCCCGCGCCTGCACGGCGCAGCGGTGGATCGTGGACGGAGGATGGATGTGAGCGAGACGGCGGAACGGTTCACCGATCCCTGCACCTTTCACGGCGAGGGACCGTTCTGGGACGCGGCGAACGAGCGGCTGCTGCTGGTCGACATGCTCGCCGGCGCCGTCGTGGAGGTCGACGCTGATGGCGGCACCCAACGCCGGCAGGTCGCGACCGTTGCCGCAGCGCTGCGCGCCCGGCGCGGCGGCGGTTACGTGCTCGCCACGGAGAACCGGTTCCTCCTGCTGGGTCGAGATCTCACGGAGGAGACCGCGCTGCCGCCGGTCTTCACCGACCCACTTCTCCGCATGAACGACGGGGGCTGCGATCCCCAGGGTCGCTTCTACTGCGGAACGATGGCGTACGCCGAGACTCCGGGAGCGGGAACCCTGTACCGCCTCGATCCCGATGGCACCGTCCACGTGACCCTCCGCGAGGTCACCATCTCGAACGGGCTGCAGTGGGACCGGGTGGGCGACACGGTGTTCTACGCCGACACCCCTACCGGTCGGGTGGACAGTTTCGACTTCGACCCGGCGTCAGGTGCCTTCACCGAACGGCGAACCTTCACCGAGATATCGGGCGGCGGGTATCCGGACGGCATGGCCATCGACGAGGAGGACGGCATCTGGGTCGCCCTGTGGGGCGGCAGCGCGGTGCACCGTTACGACCGGGCGGGGCGGCTCGACCTCGTGGTCGACCTGCCCGTGTCCAACGTGACGGCGTGCGCGTTCGGCGGCCCAGAGCGGCAGACGCTCTATATCACCACGTCCCGCCAGGGACTCGACCCCGGCGACCAGCCGGACGCGGGTGCGGTGTTCCGCTACGACGCCGGCGTGCGTGGCGCCCCTCAGCACGCGTTCGCCGGCTGAGTACGCCGGCCTCACTCCGGCTGAAGCACTCCGTCCACCCGTCTGGGCAGGCGCCACGGGTTGTCCTCTCGCAGCGCCGGCGGCAGCACGTCGTCCGGCGCGTCCTGGTAGGTCACCGGTCGCAGGAACCGATCGATCGCCGCGGTGCCGACCGAGGTGGTCTGGACCGACGTGGTCGCCGGGTACGGCCCGCCGTGGTGCTGGGCGTAGGTCACCGACACACCCGTCGGCCAACCGTTCCAGACCACTCGCCCCGCCCGCTCGCTGAGCACCTCCATCAGAGTCGACACGACGGGCTCGTGCCCTGACCCGTGAATCGTCGCGGTGAGCTGCCCATCGAACACGCGCGCCGCGGCCAGCAGCTCCTCCTCCGACCCGTAGGACACCACCAGGGCCGCTGGGCCGAAGCACTCCTGGGTCATCGCGTCAGCATCGGCGAGCAGGTCGGGCACCGTCGTCGCGAGGACCGTGGGTGCAGGATCGCCCTCCGAGCTGGCCGGGCCGGCGAGCACCCGCACGCCCGGCCGCTCCGCGAGATGGGCCAGCGCCTCGGAGTAGCCCGAGCGGATGTGCTCGCTCAGCATCGGCGCCGCCGGTCGCGTACCGGCCAGCGTGGCGACGCGCTCCTCCAGGCCGGAGCCGGCCGGAACGAACAGCAGCCCGGGCTTGGTACAGAACTGGCCGTTACCCAATGACATGGAGCCGACGAAGCCGGTCGCTACGTCGTCGGCGCGCTGCGCCGCCGCATCCGAGGTCACGAAGGCCGGGTTCACGCTGCCCAGCTCGCCGTAGAACGGGATCGGTTCCGGTCGCGACACCGCCAGGTCGAACAGGGCCCGTCCACCGCGGAGGGAGCCGGTGAAGGACGCGGCCCGGATCCGTGGGTCCTGGACCAGTGCGGTGCCCGTGTCGAACCCGAAGACCACCGCGAAAACGCCGTCGGGCGCTCCGGCTTCGGCGAGCGCATCGGTGACGTGCGTCCCGGTCACCGCGGACAGCTCCGGGTGGCTCGGGTTCGCCTTCAGCAGCACGGGACAGCCCGCGGCCAGGGCGGAAGCGCTGTCGCCACCGGCGACGCTGAAGGCAAACGGAAAGTTGCTCGCCGCGTACACGGCGACCGGACCGATCGGCCGCAGCATCCGGCGGAGGTCGGGCCTGGCCCCCATCGGCCAGGCCGGGTCGGCGTGGTCGATGGTGGCCTGGAGGAACGAGCCGTCGCGGAGGACCCCGGCGAACAGGCGCAGCTGGAACGTGGTGCGCTTCAGCTCCCCCTGCAGCCGGTCGCGGCCGAGATGAGTCTCCTGCGCCGCGAGCGGCACCAGGTCGTCCGCCGCCGCATCGAGCCGGGCCGCCACGATCTCCAGCCACGTCGCCCGATCCGAGGGACGGGAACCGACGAGCGCGCGGTCGGCCTCCACCGCGGCGCTGATCAGACGGTCGAGCTCCTCCGGCGCCGTGTCGCGGGCCTGGCTCTCCGGCGAACGCACAGTCATGGGTGCTCCTGGTCGAGATCGCGGCCGACGAGGACGACCGGATTGGTGAGCGTGCCGATGCCCGGGATGTCGATGGTCACGACATCGCCCGCTCGGAGACTGAACGACTCGTCCGGCACGATGCCGGTGCCGGTGAGCAGGACAACGCCGTCCGGGAAGGCGAGCGCGGCCATCAGCCAGTCGGCCAGATCCTCGAACCGTCGGGTAATGCTCGCCGTGCTGGTCGACCCCTCGAAAACCACGTCCTCTCCGCGCCGGACACGAAGAGCGATGTCGAACGGCAGGGCGGGCGCGGCCCACGCGGGAACGATCCCCGGACCCAGGGCGCATGACCGGTCGTACACCTTGGCCTGCGGCAGGTAGAGGGGGTTCTCCCCCTCGATTGAGCGGCTGCTCACGTCGTTGCCGACCACATACCCGAAGATCTCACCGGCTGCGTTGAGCACCAGGCCGAGCTCCGGCTCGGGCGCGTTCCAGGGCGAGTCGGCGCGGATGCCGACGGGGTGTCCGTCGCCGACCACCCGCTGCGCAGTCGCCTTGAAGAACACCTCGGGGCGGCGGGCCACGTAGATGCGGTCATAGACGCCTGCCTCGGTCGACTCCTCGATGCGCCCGTCGCGGCTCCGCTCATAGGTGACGCCGGCCCCCCAGACCTCCTGGGACTCCACTGGCGGGAGCAGGGTGCCGCCGAGGTCCGTCGTCGCGGCTCCGGCGGACTCCACAGCGGCCTGCGCCTCACCGAGGGACCCGCGAAGCAGGTCGTCCAGGCCGACCCGCAGTGGGGCGTCCCCCACCTCGGTGCGCACCGCCCAGCTGGGCTCGCCATCGATGGCGAGCCGGACGAGCTGCAGAGCCGGGGCGGTCAATGTGACTCCCTGGCGACCCCAGGGCCGCTCGCGCCGACCAGGAAGTCGAGATCGGCGCCCGTGTCGGCCTGTTGCACGTGATCGACATACAGGCGCGACCAACCGCGGTCCGGCGCGGCGAAGGCCTCGGTGACGGTCGGCCCCGGCGCGCGGCGGACCAGCTCCTCCTCCGGCACGTCCAGCTCCAGCACGCGGCGCGGCACGTCGAGCACGATCGGGTCGCCGTCCTGGACGAGGGCGAGCAAACCACCGGCCGCCGCCTCCGGAGCGACATGGAGGACGACCGTGCCGTACGCCGTGCCGCTCATCCGTCCGTCGCACACCCGCACCATGTCGCGTACGCCCATCTCGAGCATCCTCCGCGGTAGCGGCAGGTTGGCCACTTCGGGCATGCCCGGATACCCCTTGGGACCGCAGCCTCGGAGCACGAGCACGGAATCGGGTGTGACCGGGAGCGCGGGATCATCGATCCGCGCGTGGAGGTCCTCGACCGAGTCGAACACGACGGCCGGTCCCCGGTGCACCAGCAGCTCGGGGCTCGCCGCCGCGGGCTTGACGATGGCGCCGCGCGGGGCCAGGTTTCCTCGCAGCACCGCGATGCCGGCGTCTTCCTGCAGCGGTCTCTCCCGAGGGGTGATGACGTCGGCGTCCCAGACGGGGTGGCCGGCCACGGCCTCGACCAGAGTGCCCCCTGTCACCGTGACCGCAGTCGGGTCCAGCAGGTCCTGGACCTGTTGGAGCACGGCGAGGAGGCCGCCAGCCCGGAACAGGTCCTCCATGAGATACCGGCCGGCGGGCTGCAGGTTCACCAGCAGCGGCACACCGGCCCCGATCCGGTCGAAGTCTTCGAGCGTGAGGTCGATCCCGACGCGCCCCGCGATGGCGAGCAGGTGCACGACCGCATTGGTCGACCCACCGATCGCGGCCAGCGTGACGATGGCGTTGTGGAAGGACTCTCGGGTGATCACCTGGGAGATCGTTCTGCCCTCGTGCACGAGCTCGACCGCGAGCCGGCCCGACGCGTGCGCCCCTTCCAGCAGTCGACTGTCCGGGGCCGGCGTTCCGGCCAGCCCGGGGATGGTCATGCCCAGCGCCTCGGCCATGATGCTCATGCTCGACGCGGTACCCATGGTGTTGCAGTGGCCCCGACTCCGGATCATCGACGACTCGGAGCGAAGGAACAGCTCGGACGACATGGTGCCGGCCC
>DASQUF010000155.1:0-19884 GCA_035641435.1 Propionibacteriaceae bacterium
CCGGTAGAGCACGGCGAGCGCGACAGTCACCAGCACCGCGATCAGCAGGGCCCCGCCGTAGAAGGCGAGCATCCCCGCCCCGCCGAACGCCCCGATGCCGACGCCCGCAGTTTTGGCCTTGGCGCTGAGCTCGACCTGGGCCAGCTGCATCTCGTCGCGGACGAGGCGGCTGAGGTCGGCCGACATGGCCTTGACCAGGTCGCCGACCGAGGTGTCGGACGACGGGCCGACGGGTGACGTGCTCCCGCCGGGCGATCCGATGCTGGTGCTCACCGATTCTCCTTAGCCTTCTGTGCTTTTGGGTCCTTCGCACCGGCGTTCGGGTCCGGCAGCGAGTCGGCCTTGACCGCATCCCGCTGCCCGAGCGGCTGCTCCTCGCCCTTGGTGGTGTCCTGCACGGTCTGCTGCTCGGACTCGGCGTTGATCTCGGCGCCGAGCAGGATGGCGTAGGAGGTGATCCACAGCCAGAACAGCATGACGATGATGCCCGCGAGAGCGCCGTAGGTCTTGGCGTAGTTGCCGAAGTTGGCGACGTAGATCGAGAAGCCGGCGGAGGCCACCAGCCACAGCACCGTGGCGACGCCGGCGCCGACCGACACCCAGCGCATCTTCGGCGCGTCGCGGTCCGGCGCGATCCGGTAGAGCACGGCGAGCGCGACAGTCACCAGCACCGCGATCAGCACCCAGCGGACCACCTGCAGCAGGAACCGGACGACGTCGTTGTCGATCAGGTCGCTGAGCACCGGGAACACCGCAACCAGGGCCAACGTGATGGCGAGGAAGACGATGGTGCCTAGGGTGAGCAGGAGGGCCAGACCCCGCTTCTTGACGAAGGTGCGCTTCTCCTCCTCGTCGTACGCCGTGCTGATCGCGGTGACCAGGTTGGCCAGTCCGGCCGACGCACTCCACAGCGCGAGCACGATTGCGAGCACCAGACCGATGCCCGCCCCGGTCGACTGGGCCGAGGCCAGGGTGACCTGGTCGGTGATCAGCTTGCGGGCATCCTCGGGCAGGGCCCCGATCGAGTTGATCTGGTCGGCGATCTGCTGGGGTTCCACGACCAGGCCGTAGATCAGGACCATCGCCATCAGCAACGGGAAGATGGCGAGGAAGCCGTAGAACGCGACCCCGGCCGCCAGCAGTGGCACCTGGTCGGCCTTGGCTTCGGCGAAGCCGCGCTTGACGACCTGGAACCAGCCCTTGGGCGGGATCTCGGTCGGTTTGTCTGCCTCTCCGCCGGGAACTTCCTTCTTCACTTGTTCAGCGTTCAACTCATCGGTTCGACTCACGAGCACTCCGTACCCAATTTCGCGGTGATCGCCCGACTCTGGACGTGCCTTACCTTGTAAGCCACACCTTAGCGAAGGACGCGAGGGTCTACTTCCAGCGCCGTACAAAGCCACCGGTCGCCCAGGGCCTCCAGGCGCAGGGCCACGGCGATGGTTGAGCCGCCCACAGCGACCCGGGCCGCCACCTCGGCCACCTCCTCATGCGGGTGCTGCACCCGGACCGAGCACAGCCCGACCGGGATCACCGTTCGGGACGGTGCCGACCGGTGCTGCCGCTGCTGGCGGCTGACGACACAGAGCACATCGTCGGCCAGCCAGCGGTTGAGCTGGCCGATCGGCCGCTGGGCCAGCAGGGCCTGGATGACGGCCACCACAAGCGACCCGCTCCACTGCCCTGCGTCCGGAAGGCCCGGGCGCGGCCGCACCGTCCAGCGGGCGCGCAGGACCGCGGCCCGTACGCCCGGCTCCCGGGGCGGAGCCAGGTCGACCGCCGCGGCCTCGGTCAGGTCGAGGGCGGGTTGGTCGGGCGGAACCGACAGGAGGGGGGCCGGGCGCCACGACACCGCGGGCGGTCGGCTCTCGACCAGCGGGCGGACGCGGAGCGCGAGGGTAGTGGTGGCGACGGACATGGGGCCTCCTGATCGAGATGGAGGCACCAGACTGACCGGACGCCCTGCGCCGGCGTAAGGGGCCGCGGCAGATCTGTGGATACCTTGCGCCGATACGGCGGGAGGAGGTGGACATCGGCGCGAGCGTCCTGCCCTCGAGCTCTGCGCGACCGCCGCGCCGCTGGGGGCGGCAGCCGGTCAACCCTGCAGGGTCACCCAAGTCTGACCGGGTTTGAGCGCGATGTCGCGGCCTCTCGCGTCGGTGAAGCGCAGCGGGGCCGTGGACTTGCTCCGCGACCAGGCGCCGTCGATCTTGACGCCGTCGCGGTAGACCGTCACCTTGCCCTTGCCGACCGTCTCGGACAGCACCGACGCGGAGCCGAGGACGTCGCGGTTGCCGTCGGGCACGTTCCGGACCCGCATGACCACCACGTTGTCCGCCTTGGCGACCGCACCGTTGTCGCCGTCGACGTAGCGGGCGCCGCGCCAGGTGACGGTGTAGCGGCCCCTGGCGTACGCGAAGCCAAACGTGTCGTTGCCCACCTTCGAGACCACCGTGTCGTCCGGCCGCCGGCCACGCTGGCCCGGCTCGCCCGCGAAGGTCCAACCGATCGGTCGGGCCTCGCCGAGCTTCTCGGTCCGGGCGACCTGTTGAAGGTCGACGAAGACGTTGTGCGGAGCGACCCGGCGGCGGTCGCGGGTGAGCCGGAAGACCGGCACCAGGGACGCACCGTCGAGCTTGCGCTGCACTCGGCCGTTGGCGCCGGAGTAGACCAGGCCCGGCTTGCCGAACAGCGGCAGCAGCTGGGCATCGGTGGTCCGGGCGCTGCGCACGGGGCCGAGCCGGGTGGGCAGCCGCGAGTGGTAAACCGCGACGAGCCGGGTCTGCGCTCCCTCGACCTCCTGGACGAACACGATGTCGGCCGGGCTCAGCCCCACCTGCGGCCGCGCCGCGGAGGTGTTCTCCACCTTGACCGCGATCACGGGGTTCCCACTCACCTTGCCGCCCGTCAGCGGGTTGCCGGTGGCCGGCTTCGGCTTCGCCGTGGTCGGGACCGGCGTCGGCGACGGTGTGCCGCTCGGCGTTCCCGCGCTGGTCGACGGCTCGGTCGCCGCCGGACCGCCCTCAGGACCGCTGCACGCTGCGGCTCCACCGGCCAGGACCACCGCGGTGACGACCGCCGCCACACTGCGCGCACGGCGCCACGCAAAAGCACTCATGATCGATCAGTTCCTCGGGACAGGAGGATGGAAGTACGCCGGGAGGCGTCAGACGGCGCCGGGCCGCCCGTGGCACATCTTGAACTTCTTTCCCGAGCCGCACGGACACGGTGCGTTGCGGCCGACCCCCGCGTACGGGTCGTCGGTCTTCGTGCTCGACTGACCGACCGTCCTCACCGACCCGTCCTCGTCCGGGGCCGAGTACGCCAGCGCCCGGCTGCGTTGCATGCTGAGGCCCTTGGCGCGCACCTCGGTCCGCGCTGGCGCCGGCAGCTCCTCGACGATGTCCTCCAGCTCCTCCTCGCTGACGTCCTCGTCGAGGACGTGCACCGCGACCCCAGGTCCGTCCGGGTCTGGTCCGGACTCGACCAGCGGCTTGTCGCCGCCCGCCCGGTCCTGACCGTTCCGCCCGGCGGAGATCTGCATCGGCGCACCGTCCGCGCCGGTGACCACACCGACCCGAGGCGTCTGGGCGACCTCGACCTCGAGATGGAAGACGAAGCCGACGACCTCCTCCATGAAGGCTTCCATCATGGCGTTGAACATGTCGCCGCCCTCGCGCTGGTACTCCACCAGCGGGTCGCGCTGGGCCATCGCCCGCAGGCCGATGCCCTCGCGCAGGTAGTCCATCTCGTAGAGGTGCTCGCGCCACTTGCGGTCCAGCACGGTGAGCAGCACGCGGCGCTCCAGCTCGCGCATCACCTCCTCGCCGAGCTCGGCCTCCCGGCGGTCGTACGCGGCCTGCGCATCCGCCTTGAAGTCGTCAACGAGCAGCTGGCGATCCAGGTCGTCGCGCTGCTCGTACTCGGCGCGGTCCAGCGATACCGGGTAGAGCGTGGCCATGGTGGTCCACAGCTGTTCCAGGTCCCAGTCCTCGGCGAACCCCTCGGTCGCGCCCACAACGTACTGCTCGACCACGGTGTCCACGGTGGAGCGCAGCCGGGACTCGACGTCGGCACCCTCGAGCACCTTGCGCCGGTCCCCGTAGACGGCATGCCGCTGCCGGTTCATGACGTCGTCGTACTTGAGGATGTTCTTCCGGGTCTCGAAGTTCTGCGCCTCCACCTGGCTCTGGGCGCTGGCGATGGACGCCGACACCCGCTTGTTCTCGATCGGCACGTCGTCCGGCATCTTGAGGGCCTGGAGCACCCACTCGACGATGTCGGACTTGAACAGCCGCATCAGGTCGTCGCCCAGCGACAGGTAGAACCGGCTCTCCCCCGGGTCGCCCTGACGGCCGGAGCGGCCACGCAGCTGGTTGTCGATCCGTCGGGACTCGTGCCGCTCCGAACCCACCACGTAGAGCCCGCCGAGCGCGACGACCTCGGCGTGCTCGGTCGTGACCTGCTGCTCCAGCTCGGCCAACAGCTCGGGGTACAGCTTCTCGTACTCCTCGGAGTGCTCGACCGGGTCGATCCCCTGCTCACGCAGATGGTGGTCGGCCATGAACTCCGGGTTGCCGCCGAGGATGATGTCGGTGCCACGACCGGCCATGTTGGTGGCCACCGTGACGGCGCACTTCCGCCCGGCCAGGGCGATGATCGCGGCCTCACGCTCATGCTGCTTGGCGTTCAGCACCTCGTGCTTGACGCCGGCCTTCTTCAGCATCGCGGACAAGATCTCCGACTTGGCCACGCTCGCCGTGCCGATCAGCACCGGCTGGCCCTTCTCGTGCCGCTCGACCACGTCGGCCACGATGGCCTCGAACTTGGCCTCCTCGGTGCGGTAGATCAGGTCCCGCTGGTCGGCCCGGATCATGTCCATGTTGGTCGGGATCGGCACCACGCCCAGGCCGTAGATCTTCTGGAACTCCGCGGCCTCGGTCAGCGCCGTGCCGGTCATCCCGGACAGCTTGTCGTACATCCGGAAGTAGTTCTGCAGCGTGATCGTCGCCAGGGTCTGGTACTCCTCGCGGATCTGCACCCGCTCCTTGGCCTCGATTGCCTGGTGCAGCCCCTCGTTGTAGCGGCGACCGACCAGGGTGCGCCCGGTGTGCTCGTCGACGATCAGGATCTCGCCGTCGAGGTTGACGTAGTCGCGATCGAGCTTGAACAGCTCCTTGGCCTTGATCGCGTTGTTCAGGTAGGAGATCAGCGGGGTGTTGGCCGACTCGTAGAGGTTGCCAATGCCCAGCCGGTCCTCGACCACGTCGATGCCGGCCTCCAGGATCGCGACCGTGCGCTTCTTCTCGTCCACCTCGTAGTGCTCGTCCCGGCGTAGCCGGTCGACCAGCTTGGCGAACTCGGGGTACCACTTGTGGGAGTCCTCGGCCGGGCCGGAGATGATCAGCGGCGTACGGGCCTCGTCGATCAGGATCGAGTCCACCTCGTCCACGATCGCGAAGTTGTGCCCGCGCTGCACGCAGTCCTCCAGCGAGAGGGCCATGTTGTCGCGCAGGTAGTCGAACCCGAACTCGTTGTTGGTGCCGTAGGTGATGTCGGCCGCGTACGCGATGCGCCGCTCGGCCGGGTCCATCTGGGACAGGATCGCTCCGACATCCATGCCGAGGAAGTGGTGCACTCGGCCCATCCACTCGGAATGGAACTTGGCCAGGTAGTCGTTGACGGTGACGACGTGGACGCCTTTGCCGGTCAGCGCGTTCAGGTAGGACGGCAAGGTGGCGACCAGTGTCTTGCCCTCACCGGTCTTCATCTCAGCGATGTTGCCCAGGTGCAGCGCGGCCCCGCCCATCAGCTGCACGTCGAAGTGCCGCTTGTCCAACACCCGGCGGCTGGCCTCCCGCACGGTGGCGAACGCCTCCGGCAGCAGCGACTCCAGCGGCTCGCCTTTGTCGACCCGGGCCCGGAAGTCGGCGGTCTGGCTGCGCAGCTCCTCGTCGTCCATCCGTGTGAAGTCGTCCTCGATCGCGTTCACCTGGTTGGCGAGGCCCTTGAGCTGCTTGAGCAGCTTGCCCTCGCCGACGCGGAGCAGTCTGTCCATCAAAGCCACGGAAACGGGCTCCTTACACCTAGTAGACGTCAGCCCGTTGCCGGGCCGCCCCCCATGGTAAGCCCGTAGCTATCGCGCTCCCAGACTCCAACGACCTCAGAGCCAGTCAATGTGCCCTGACCTCGTCGATTCGAGCCTGTCGAAGGGCAAGCACCCCGCAGAGTGCTGTTGACTGGCGCTGTCCACAGATCTGCGTCTAACTCTGGCGATGGGTGCCAGCCGGCGCGCCCATGCTCACCCAACACCTTGGGTCTACGTACTCCGCTGCGCTGTCGAGGGGTCGCTGGCCGACCTGCCGGCTCTGACGCGGTCACACTCCGGGTCTTAGGCGAGAGGTTGCCCTTCGACAAGCACACGGCACAGACATCGCCCTTCGACAGGCTCCGGGCGGCGCATCTCTCGACAGACTCAGGTCACGTCAGCGCACGACGGCGGCCAGAACCGGGGCCAGGTCGCCGCGCGGCAAGACCTGGATCGCCGAGAGTCCCTGCCATTCGGCCAGAGCGGCGAGTTCGGCGGCCAGCTCGGTGGCGACGTGGCCGGGGTCGTGGCCGGACTCCAACCAGGCCGACTTGACCAGGAGGACGCCGCGGGCCCGGTCGGCCTTGAGGTCAACCCGGGCGACGAAGTGCTCACCGAGCAGGAACGGGTAGACGTAGTACCCGAACATCCGCTTGGGCTCAGGTACGTAGATCTCGATCCGGTACGCGAAGTCGAACAGGCGCTCCAGCCGGGCCCGTTCGAAGATCATCGAGTCGAAGGGGCTGAGCAGGGCTCGGGCGGTGATTCGGCGCGGCCACGCCGCCTCGTGCCAGAGGTAGTGCGGCTTGGTCTCCCAGCCCTGGACGGTCACCTGCACCAGCTCGCCGCTGTCGACCAGGGCGGCCACCGCCGCTCGGGTCATCTCCGGTCGGGTCCGGAAGTAGTCACGCAGGCAGAACTCGCTGGCCACGCCCAGCGCCTGCGCGGCCCGGCGAACCAGCCCGACAACGGACTCCTCCGGGCTGGGCGTGGGTGCGGCCAGCACGGCCGGCGGCAGGACGCGTTCTGGCAGGTCGTAGACCCGCTCGAACTGGCTGTTGCGCCGGACTGAGGTGACCTCGCCGCAGTAGAACAGCCACTCCAGTACGGTCTTCACCGACGACCAGTTCCACCCCCAGCTGCTGCGGTCGCGAACCTCCTCCACCTCGAGCTCGCGCGCGCTGATCGGTCCGCGGGCCGCCACCTCCGCGTGGACGAAGTCGACCAGCGCCGGGTTCTCGCGGGCCACCCGCTCCACTCCGCTCCAGACGTCGCGGTATCCCGCCTGCATCCGGAACCGCAGCAGCGGCTGCACGCTGACGTCGATCAGGCTGGCCGCGTGGCCCCAGTACTCGAACAGCCGGCGGGGCGGACGATGGCCAGCCCGGTCCAGCAGCCCGGGGTCGTATGGCCCCAGCCGAGAAAACAGGGGCATGTACTGGGCCCGGGTCACGATGTTGATCGAGTCGATCTGGAACTGGGCCAGCCGGTCGACCACCGCCTGCAGGTGACGCAGGGTGACCGGCCCTGCGGGCTGCGGGCGCCCAAAGCCCTGCGCGGCCAGGGCGATCCGTCGCGCCTGGCCACGGGTCAACCGTTCCCGCCTCATCGCGTAGCACGCTAGCGGGCGGCACTGACACTTTCGGAGAAGAAGCGGGCCTGCCGGCCGCGAGCCGCCGTCGGGCTACGGGCGGATCAGCGCCCCCTGGGTGTCGAGGCGGATCACGCCGTAGTCGTACGCCTTGCGCCGGTAGACCACGCTCGGGACGTGGCGCTCGGCGTCCATAAAGAGGTAGAAGTCGTGGCCGACGAGCTCCATCTCGAGCAGGGCCTGGTCGAGGCTCATCGGCACGCCCTGGTGCATCTTCTCGCGAACCACGAGCGGCCCGTCGCCGTCCACCTCGATCCCGGCCACGGTGTGCCGCCCGTTCCCGTTGGTCTCCGCCCGACCGTTCTCGAAGTTCGGCAGCACGGCGGCCGCCTCGTAGAGCGAGCGCGGCGAGCGCTGGCCGTGGTGCACCCGCTTGCGGTCCGCCGCCTTGCGGAACTGGGCCATCAGCTTGTCCAGCGCGAGGTCGAAGGCCGCCGGCTTGTCCTCCGCCGCAGCCTCGGCACGGACCACCGGCCCCCTGGTCCGTACGGTGATCTCCACCCGGCTGGCCTGGTCGTGCTGGCGCTTGTTGCGCTCGGCCGACAGCTCCACCTCGACCCGGATCACCCGGTCGTCGAGCTTCTCCAGCCTGGTGATCTTCTCCGCGACGTAGGCGCGGAACTGCTCGGTCACATTGCAGTGGCGGGCCTTGACGACAACATCCATTCATACCTCATTTGGCCGACCGGAGGTCGGGGCTCAGGGGGTGGCACCCCGCCGGATAGAACCATGGCGCTCAGTCCCCTACTTACCCGTTATGGCCGGGATAAGTCTGGGCCAGAGCGCCATAGGGCGACGCTAGCCCTTGCGCCCGTACCTGGCTATGGGGTGCCGTGAATCCTCACCGTCTTCTCACCTAACGCGAGCAAGGGCGCGCCCCTGAACCGCCGAGGGGGTGATGGGACAGCCGGGCTCAGTCGACGCGCCCCCGACGAGTGGTGGCGGCGACCGTTGCCGCTCCCAGCACGGGGATCCCGGCCCGGCGCAGCACCCGGGTCGCCTCGGTCAGGCTGCTACCGGTGGTCACCAGATCGTCGACCAGCACCACCGGCGGCCCCGGCAGCCGGCCGCGTGGTCGGAACCCGCCCGCCAGGTTGGCTTGGCGGGCATGGGCGTCCAGGCCGGCCTGGTCGCGTACGCCGGGAGCCTGGACCAGGGCGGTCGTCACCGAGGTCCGGTAGCCCGGCCGGAGTCGCCGGGCCGCCGTGCGCGCCATCGCCGCGGTGGCGTCGAAGCCGCGTTCCCGCACCGCCCGCGCGGCCGAGGGGATGGGGACCAGACGGACGGCGGATCCCGGCTCGACTTCCCGCGCGTATAGGAGCGCCTGCACGCTCAGCGCCAGCCGTCGGCCGAGGACGGGCGTCAGGCCGAGGGCCTGGCGTTCCTTGTGGGCGTTGATGAGACCGCGCAGCAGCGGGTCGTACGTGGACGACGCCACCGTGCGCGGGAAGCCGGTCGGACAGGGATCGGGCCGGATCCACCGCGGGAGACGGGCCGCTAGCTCCGTCCGGCAGTCCGGGCAGACGCCCCACCAGGCCGCCCCACAGCCGTGGCACCGGGCGCCCAGCAGCAGCTCACCGGCGGCGGCGACCCAGCGCTGGGCGACGGTCGGCGTCCAGGTCACCCGAAGAGTCTGGGTGACCGGCACGATCGCGACGAAGCCGTACACGCAGATCTGTGGACAACGGCTTCGCGGTCACCGTCAGCCGGCGTAGGCGACCGTGCCGATGTCGTCCAGGAACGGGTCCCATCGCGTGCCGTTGTCCCGCCAGGCGTGGTCGGCGCCGACCACGATGGCGGTCTGCGGTCGGTGCAAGATCGTCAGCTGCCGCGCGTTCCAGGTGTCCTCGCCCGCCTCGACGATGACCTGCGAGGCGTCCGCCGCAACCCGGATCGGCACCTGCGCCGCCCCGTTGCTCGGCGTGCCCAGCAACAACAGCTCGTTGGCATCGAGCCAGGCAACGTCAGTGAGGCGGTTGACGTTGGTGGCATCCGACAAGGTCAGGTCGATCCGCCGCCAGCCGTCGACGGTGACCTTCTCACCTCGGCTGATCCGGGCCAGTCCCAGCTCGAACCGGGTGTCCACCCGTCGCACCAGGGCCATCCGGGCGCCGTCGGGCGAGATCCGGAAGGCCGTGATCGCTCCTCCCTTCGGCGCCGGTGCCTCCACCGTGCCGGTCCACTCGCGACTGGACACCCAGAGCGACTGCCTCCCACCCTGCCGGCCGAGCGTCCAGACCTCGCCGTACCGGGTGAACTGCGGCCGCAGCATGTCGGTCAGCCCGGTCCCCAGCTTCGTCACCGCACCGTTCGCCGTCGCCGCCCGCCGTAGCGCCGTCCGGCCGTCAGTGACTACCGCCAGGTCGGTGCCGTTGACCGACACAGCCAGCGAGTCGACCACGAACCGGGATCGTCCCAGCGGCCCGGCGATCGCCTGCAGGCCCGCGGTCTCCCTCGGAGTGGTCACCAGGAAGACCCGGCCGTCCTTCACCGCGTACAGCTGGTCGGTGGCGAACGGCACCGGGTCGAGGTCGCGGGAGAAGACGTCGAGGGCGACGACCAGGCTGGTCGGGTCGGCCCCCGGCACCAGGAACTTCTGCTTGTTGACCGTGATCAGCACACCCTTGACGCCGGACACCTGCCGCAGCGTGTAGACGATCTGCGCGGCCATCAGGGACCGCTCCGGGTCCGGGAGGGCCAGCACCGCCTCGTTGAGCGGAACCTCGGCGATCCCGTTGGTGATCGTCACCGAGGCGACGCTGAGCGACGTTTCCATGGGGAACGATGAGGTGACGGACGGCTTCAACCAGTTCGACGGTCCGTCCAGCAGGGCGGTCATCAATGCCGAGGCCACGTTGGCCGGGTTGCGGAGTGCGGGCAGGTGGATCCGCTCGGGCACCAGCGATGCGCCGTTGCCGACGAAAAATACCGAGTAGGCGGAGTAGAAGCGGCTGAAGAAGGACTCCGCCACCATGAGCCCCTTCGGGGGCTTGCCGATCCGCCACTCCCCGTTCTCCTGGACCAGGCCGAAGTCAATGTCCAGTTCCTTGTCCTGGGCCGTGTAGGTGCGGTCTTCCCTTACCCCGCCAACCAACCGACCTTGGAGCCTGACGGCGTTCCCGGGGCCAACCAGGGCGCCGTTGTAGATGGATACGCCCGCCTCAGGCCGCCAGGCCTCCGCCGCCGTCGAGGTCAGGAACTGCCGGGCGGTCGTGTAGTTCGGCTGGTAGTTCGACGTCGCCTGAAGGTAGCCCCGAACCACCTCGCGGGGCTCGGCGCCACTGGCGGGCGGCGCCACCTCGACGTTGATGCAGTTCTGGCACGTCTCGGCCTGGCCCTCGACCGGCTCGATGGGTCCGTTGGTCGGCACCTGGACGCAGCCGGTCAGACCGACCAGGGCAAGGACCAGGACGAGGGCGGAGCGTACGCGGGCGCGGGTCACCGCCGTGCCACCGCCTCGTCGGCGGCCGTCGGCACACCAGTGAGCGCGTCGGCGTCCCGGTCCCGGTCGAACCCGCGCGGCGGCGCCGACATGTCGGTCATGTCGATCGTCGGTTCGCCGTCGAGATCCGGCTCGGCGGGATCGGGCCCGGACCCCGCGGTCACCAGGTCGCGAGGTACCAGCGGCAACGGCGAGGTTCGCAGCACCATGCCGCGGCGGCGAGGCAGGGTCAGCCGGAACTGGGCGCCGAGACCTGGCCGGCCCCATGCGGTCAGCCAACCCCCGTGCAGATTCGCGTCCTCCATCGCGATGGCCAGGCCCAGACCACTGCCGCCGACGGTCCTGGCCCTGGCCGGGTCCGCTCGCCAGAAGCGGTGGAACACCTGTTTGGCCTGGCTGGCCTCGAAGCCGACCCCGTGGTCGCGCACCGCAACCGCCACCGCGAGCTGGTCGCTGGCGACCAGGACCTCGATCGGGCGACCCTCGCTGTGCTCGATGGCGTTGACCACCAGGTTGCGCAGGATCCGCTCGATCCGCCTTGCGTCGACCTCGGCCTTGGCCTCGCCGCGGCTATGCACCGTGATCGACACCCCGTGGCTGCGGGCGAGCAGAGCATGGGCGTCGAGCACCTGGCTGACGATGTCGTTCAGGTCGACCACGTCGGTACTGAGCAGGGCCACGCCGGCGTCGAACCGCGAGATCTCCAGCAGGTCGGTGAGCAGGGCCTCGAAGCGGTCCAGCTCGGTCTGCATCAGCTCCGCCGAACGGGCCGAGACGGGGTCGAACTCCTCGCGGGCCTCGTAGAGGACCTCGGCCGCCATCCGGACGGTGGTCAGCGGCGTGCGCAGCTCGTGCGAGACGTCGGAGACGAACCGCTGCTGGACCGCGGACAGCTCCTCCAGCGTGGTGATTTGTTTCTCCAGCTCAGATGCCATGTAGTTCATCGATGCGGCCAGCCGGGCCAGGTCGTCCTGACCGCGAACCGGCATCCGGTCGCCGAGGTTGCCCGACGCGATGCTCTCCGCCGTTCGTCGGGCTGCCCGGACCGGGTTGACCACCTGCCGGCTGACCAGGGCGGCGATGAAGGTCAGCAGGATCACCAGAATCACCCCGGTCGAGATCACCGCGTACCGGAGCACGTTGAGGGTGTCGACCTCCTGGGCCAAGGGAAAGATGAGGTAGATCTGATAGCGCCCGGTGCCCGGCAGGGTCAACGTCGAGCCGGCGGCCAGCCCGGGCACAGAAGCTCGGGTGTCGTCGGTGTAGTGGACCTCGGTCGGGGTGATCAGCAGGTCGTTGCTCAGCTCAACCCGCCGGGCCAGCTCGGCCGGGATGCTCGTGGTGGAGACGCTTCCCGCGGTGATTGTCTGGCCACGAGCCCGGATGATGGCGTCGAACTGCTCGCTGCCCCCACCTTGGTCGGCGAACTGCGCGGCCAGGTCGATCAACCGCCTGTCCGCATCCACATCGCCGGTCTGGTCAGCCGCGTTGAACTGCTGCTGCGCATCGTTGACGACCTGCCGGGCCACACTCTCTGCGGCCTCGGTCTTGCCCTCGATGACCCCGATGGTTGCCTGCTGCATGAGCAGGAAGCCGCCGAGCACCAGAACCAGGACCGACGCCACGAAGACGGTCAGCACCACCCGCAGCGGCAGCGATCGCCACCACCACAGGAGCGGGACCTTCAGCCAATGCGGTCGGACCATGCGGTTCCTGCCGGCTAGACCGGCTGCGGTTCGCCGGCCTTGTAGCCGATGCCGCGCACGGTGACCACGATCTCGGGGTGCTCCGGGTCGCGCTCGATCTTGGAGCGCAACCGCTGCACATGGACGTTCACCAGCCGGGTGTCGGCCGCATGCCGGTAGCCCCAGACCTGCTCCAGCAGCACTTCGCGGCTGAACACCTGCCATGGGCGACGGGCGAGCGCAAGCAGCAGGTCGAACTCGAGCGGGGTGAGCTGGATCGGGTTACCGTCACGCTTGACCGAGTGGCCGTCGACGCTGATCGCCAGGTCGCCGATCCGCAACGTCTCCGCATCGGTCTCATCGGCCGACGGCGTGCGCCGCAGGCGGGTCTTGATCCGGGCCACCAGCTCTTTGGCCTTGAACGGCTTGGCGACGTAGTCGTCGGCCCCGGCCTCCAGCCCCTCGACGACGTCGATGGTGTCGGTCTTGGCCGTCAGCATGACGATCGGCACCCCGGACTCCGCCCGGATGTCGCGGCAGACGTCGACGCCGTCCCGGCCGGGCAGCATCAGGTCCAGCAGCACCAGGTCGGGCTTGGCGTCCTTGAACGCGCCCAGAGCCTTGTCTCCATGGGCGCACCACACCGGGTCAAAGCCCTCGTTGCGCAGGACGATCGAGAGCATCTCGGCCAGGGCGGCGTCATCGTCGACCACTAGCACCCGGCTCCGTACGCCCCCCGCTTTGGCCGTCTCCGTCACCTGTTTCCCTTCGCCGCCTTCCGTGCTTGTCGCGCTGGCAATCCTATGCGGTTCTCGACGCGTGCCCGACGCATTGGCGCGCGCCCGTCTGGGACCCGTACGTTGCTGGCTGGCCAGCACGCCGCTGGACACCTGGGGAGCGCTTCGGCGGGCCTTCGAAGTGACACACATCTCCGGTGTCCGCGCTGCGCCCTCTCACCGGGCCTCGGCGGCCGCCGGTGCTGGACGCGGCATCCGGTGGGCTCAGGCTCCCGCCACGTGTGGCGGCAGCCGCGGGATGAAGGTCAGGGTGAGCGCGGCTCAATTCAGATCGGGGTCCTCGAGCCAGGTAGAGAAGAGTGCGACGGGCGTGCGCTGACGCCGGAGCACCCGACGCCAGAGGTCGAGCGGCTCGTCGCCGAACACGTCGGCATAGTCGGCGTCGACGACGTGCCACATACCCTCGGCGATCTCGACCTGCAGCTGCCCGGCGGCCCAGCCCGAGTAGCCGGCGAAGATGCGCAGGTCGCGGTAGGCCCCCGCGACGATCTCGATCGGCGTGTCGAGATGCAGCAGGCCGACCCCGTCGAACAGTCGCCGCCAGCCGGGCGGCTCCTCCCCCTCGGCAGCCACGCTGGCCAGGCAGATCGCCCCGTTGGGTGAGACCGGCCCGCCGTGGAACAGCAGCTGGGGCCGAGATACCGCACTCACCCACTCCGGCAGGACGGCGTCCAGCCGGGTCTGGGAGATCTCGTTCAAGATCACCCCGAGCGCCCCGTCCTCGTCGCTGTCCAAGACCAGCACCACGGTGCGGTTGAAGATTCCGTCAGCCAGCAGGACGCTCGCCACCAACAGGTCACCCGGTCTCGGCTCCCGCTCAGCCATCGGCGGGCATCCGTTCCGTCGGCAGCGAGGTTCGGTGGCGACCGACCTGGCGCAGGGTCAGGCCGATCCCGGTCAGGAGCCCGCCGACGGCGATGCCGCTCCAGTCGGCCAGCACGTCCAGCGGGTCGCCGGCCCGGCCGGCGTAGGCGGTGTGCTGCACCAGCTCACTCACCACCGCATGCGCGGCGGAGACCCAGACCACGACAACCAGCAGGCGGGCTCGCGGCGGCCGGCCGGCGGCGCGGCGACGCAACGTGTCGGCCCATGGGATCAGGAGCACGGGCAGGGCAAAGGCCAGGGCATGCTGCACCTTGTCCGCGCCGGGAAACCAGTGGGCTCCCACTGGAGGTTCGGGCGCGTACAGGCCCACCAGCTGGGCCATGACCGCCAGGCCGGCGGCCACCGCCACCACCGGCCAGGCCGCCGCTCCCCGGTCTGCAGGTACCACCCGTCGAGCCATGAGGTCAGACGGGCACTTCGGTGTCGGTGGGCAGCTCGGCCGGTCCCCCGGCGGCCCGGCGGACGGCGGTGGCGACGGCGTGATGCACGTCGGCGTGGAAGACGCTCGGGGTGATGTAGGCCGCGTTCAGCTCGTCGTCGGTGACCACCGCGGCCAACGCCCGGGCGGCCGCCAGCAGCATCGGCGTGGTGATCTCGGCCGAGTGGGCGTCGAGCAGGCCGCGGAACACCCCGGGAAAGGCCAGCACGTTGTTGATCTGGTTGGGGAAGTCGGAGCGGCCCGTGGCCACGACCGCGGCGTGCCGGGCGGCGTCGATCGGGTCGACCTCCGGCTCCGGGTTGGCCAGTGCGAAGACCACCGACCGGTCCGCCATGGTGGCGACGTCATCCCCGGTCAGCAGGTTCGGCGCCGAGACCCCGATGAACACGTCGGCCCCGGCCAGCGCGTCGGCCAAGGAGCCGGTGACGTTGAGCTCGTTGGTGTGCTCGGCCAGCCAGGCCAGCTCCCCGGTCAGCCCGTCCCGGCCCCGATGCACCACGCCGGCGATGTCGGCCACCACCACGTGAGCGGCGCCCGCCGCCAGCAACAGCTTGATGATCGCGGTGCCCGCCGCGCCGGCCCCGGACATGACGATCCGTACGTCCGCGATCTTCTTCTCGACCACGCGAAGCGCGTTGTAGAGAGCCGCCAGCACCACGATCGCCGTCCCATGCTGGTCGTCGTGGAACACCGGGATGTCTAGCTGCTCGCGCAGCCGCCGCTCCACCTCGAAGCAGCGCGGCGCGGAGATGTCCTCCAGGTTGATCCCGGCGAAGCCGGGCGCCACCGCCTTCACCACGGCGATGATCTCGTCCACGTCCTGGGTGTCCAGACACAGGGGCCAGGCGTCGATGTCGCCGAACCGCTTGAACAGGGCCGCCTTGCCCTCCATCACCGGCAGCGCCGCCTTCGGTCCGAGGTTGCCCAGGCCGAGCACCGCCGACCCGTCGGTGACCACGGCGATGCTGTTGCGCTTGATGGTCAGCCGCCGCGCGTCCTCCGGGTTCTCGGCGATGGCCAGGCAGACCCGGGCAACGCCGGGGGTGTAGATCATCGACAGGTCGTCGCGGTTGCGGATCGGGTGCTTGCTGTTCATGGCGATCTTGCCGCCGAGGTGCATCAGGAAGGTGCGGTCCGAGACCTTGCCGACCACGACCCCCGGCACGCCGCGCATGGCCGCCACGAGCTCGTCGGCGTGAGTGGTGTCGCGGGCCGCACAGGTGACGTCGATCCGCAGCCGTTCGTGGCCCGAGGCCGTAACGTCCAGCGCGGTGATCGCCCCGCCGGCGTGCTCGACGGCCGTTGTGAGCTGGCTCACCGATGCTCCGCCCGGCGGCACCTCAAGCCGAACCGTGATCGAGTACGACACGGAAGGGAGGGCGCTCACGCGCCTGATCCTCTCATGCGTGGAGCCGGCTGATCAGGCCCTCGTCCCGGGCGGGGGCGACTGCTCCGCGGCCGCCGTCCGGGCGGCCCACAGTCCGATGTCGCCACCGCTGATGGCCACCGACAGCAGCTCGGGGAACTGGTCCGGCGTACACGCAAAGGTGGGTACGCCGAGCGCGGCCAGCGCGGCGGCGTGCTCGTGGTCGTACGAGGGCGCGCCGGAGTCGGCCAGGGCCAGCAACGCCACCACGGTGACCCCGTCGCGCACCAGCTCAGCCACCCGGCGGACCAGCTGGCCCTCGATCCCACCTTCGAACAGGTCCGAGATCAGCACCAGGATCGTCTCAGCCGGCCGGCTGACCAGGCCCTGGCAGTACGCCAGCGCCCGGTTGATGTCGGTGCCGCCGCCCAGCTGGCACCCGAACAGCACCTCGACCGGGTCGGCCAGCCGGTCGGTCAGGTCCACGACGTCGACGTCGAAGGCCACCAGCGAGGTGCGCACCGAGGAGATGGAGGCCAGCGTCGCGCCGAACACTGCGGCGTACACCACCGACTCGGCCATGGAGCCCGACTGGTCCACGGCCACGATGACGTCCCGCGACATCGCTGGGGCCCGGTGCCCGTAGCCGACCAGCCGCTCGGGAACCACGGTCCGCCGTTCGGGGACATAGTGGTCCAGGTTGCGGCGGATGGTGGCGTTCCAGTCGACATCGCGCAATCGGGGTCGCCGGTTGCGGCTGGACCGGCTGACCGCCCCGCGCACCGCCGTCCGGGTGGAGTTGGCGATCCGCCGCTCGATCTCGGCCACCACCTTGCCCACCACCAACCGGGCCGTGCGCTTGGCCGTCTCCGGCATCACCCGGTTGAGGCTGACCAGGGTGGCCGCAAGGTGCACGTCGGGCTGCACCGAGTCCAGCAGCTCCGGCTCGAGCAGCATGCTGGTCAGGCCGAGCCGGTCGATGGCGTCGCGCTGCATCACCTGGACCACGCTCGTGGGGAAGTAGCGCCGGATGTCGCCCAGCCAGCGGGCAACTCGGGGCGCCGACGAGCCGAGCGCCCCGTAGCGTCGCTCGCCCGGTGTGCCCTCGGTTTCGCCGGCCTCGTCGTAGAGAGCGCCCAGCGCCGCGTCCATCCCCTGCTCACCGGCCGTCAGCCCGGCTTCGAGCGACTCCTGGGCCGGCTCGCCCAGCAGCAGTCGCCAGCGCCGCCGCCGGGCCTCGTCGGTGACTCCTGCCTCGGTCATGGTCGTCGCGCTCAGGGCCGGGCGATGACCGAGAACTCGGTCCCGAACGGGTCGGTGACCGAGGCGAACCGACCATAGATCATGTCCTCCACCGGCCCGACCGTTCCGCCCGCGGCGACGGCGCGAGCGAGTGCGGCGTCGGTGTCGTCGACCTCGAAGGTCGTCGACCAGCTCGTCCCGGACCCGCTCGGCACCCCCATGATCCCTCCGATCTCGTGCCCGTCGGGACGGCGCAGAAAGGTGAAGTCGAACTCCGGCAGGTCCGGGTTGCCGTCCAACGTGAAACCGAACACCTCGACATAGAAGCCACGGGCCACCTCCGGCTGGTCGGTGACCAGGTCGTTGCGAACCAGCGTGTTGGGCTCGTTCACGCGCTCGCAGCCGATGTGCGCCCGGCCCTGCCAGAGACCGAACTGGCCGCCGGCCGGGTCGCGGACGATCGCCATCCGACCCTGGTCCATCACGTCGGCGGGCGGATCGACCAGCGTTCCGCCGGCCTGCTCGACCCTGGCGGCGGTCACGTCGCAGTCCGCGGTGGCCAGGTAGACGTTCCACCAGAACCTGGTCGCCTCCGGGTCAGAGTTCGGCGCCAGCGCGGCGACCCGGCTGCCGTCGAGGTAGGCGGTGGTGTAGCGGCCGTACTCCGCGGGACCGACGTCGAACTGCCAGCCGAACAGCGCGCCGTAGAAGTGCAGCGCCCGGTCCAGGTCGGGTACGCCGAGGTCGATCCAGGTCGGGGTGCCGTCGGGCTGGTTCTGCGTGACGATGCTCATGGGTGCCCCCGTTCGGTCGTGGTGCCGAGGATGAGGTCGATGGTGGCCAGCGCGCGGCCGGACCGTCCCGGGTCGAGGTCTTCCGCCACCGCAGCCGCCGTCTCCGTCGGGCTCAGCCGGCCGGCGATGGTCCGCCGCTCGGCGGCGCTGAAGGTGCCGAAGGTCCGCCGCACCAGCGGCAGCAGGTCGGTGAACTCGGCCTCGGACAGACCGCCGACCCAGGTGTCGAGCAGGTCCCGCAGCGTCGGGTCATGGATCAGCAGCAGGGCACCGTCGGCGAAGAACCCCTCGACCCACGCGGCCTTGGCCGCCGCCTCGACCCCGGTCGACAGTGCTCGCTGCAGCCGTCGCGCCGCGTCGTCGACGACCTCGGCATCGGTCAGCAGTCGGACGATGCGGCCTTGGAGCAACCCGTGCAGGTCGCTACGGTCGACCAGCTCGGCCAGAGAGGCCAGCCAGCGCTGCCGGAGCGGCTCGGCGAAAGATCCGAGCATCCCGAGGGCGCCGTTGAGCTCGTCGATCCGGCGCCGCATCGCCGCCGCGTTGTCCGCGTCCAGCCCCGACACGGCCCGGGGCAGACCGGCGCAGGTCCGGACCAGGAGGGTCTGGATGACCCGGGTCAACGCGGCGGTGTCGGTCTGCCGGACGTCGCCGTAGCGCTGGGCCCGGGCCAGCGGCGGCAGCGCCTCCATCAGGTGGACCACGTCGGTGTCCCGCGCCGCCCGCTCGGCCACCGTGTCCAGCAACCCGTCCAGGGCCGCCGGCAGCGCGGCCAGCAGGCAGCGGCCCACGGTCCGGGTCAGCTCGGGCAGGGTTCCGTCCCGGCGGATCTCGTCGACCCGGGCCGTGGCGGCGGACTCGACCGTGGTGCCCCAGACCGACGCCTCGACCAGCTGCACGGCGTACTCCGGCTGCCAGCGCGACGCCCACACCTCACGGAAAGTGCCCTGGCCGGCGATCTCGGTCTCCGCGGGACGCACCCAGCCCAGCTCCAGCAACCGGAGCCGATGGAAGAGCTGGGACCGGTTGCGGTCGATGGTCCGGCGCAGGTCGAGGTCCCAGTGCCGCAGGCCGGGCTCGCGGCGGACCCGCAGGGTCCGGCAGGTCCGGACCAGGTCGGCCTCCAGCGGGACGGTGGGAACCCGCTCGTTGACCGAACCCAGGGCCTGGCCGACCACCAGATGCTCGGTGACGTAGGCAACGGCCCGCTCGTCGCCGTCGCAGAGCACCGCCCGGGTGGCTTCGGTGACCTCGGTCAGCCCCGCGAGCGGCCGCGATCGGAGACTGGCCAACGTCTCGGCCAGGCGAACCGCCTCGATGACGTGGGCGCTGGAGGCCGGCAGGTCGCGTTCACGCAGCGCCCGGGCGACCTTGACCAGCCAGCGTGGGATGGTCCCCTCCGGCGCCGTCCACAGATGGTGGTACCAACCCGGCGAGGTGATGCCGGCTCCGTAACCACTCGCGCTGGCCAGCCGCTGCGCGGTCCATGGGACCC
>DASQUF010000156.1:0-15598 GCA_035641435.1 Propionibacteriaceae bacterium
TTGGCCCTGTTTGGGACCAAGTGAACTCAGCGAGGACGGGTACCGTGCGCCGCCAGCTCGGCCGCCTGGCCACCCGACCCGGTGGCGACGTCTTTCGGGCGCTTCGACCCTTGCTCTCGCGGAGCGGGATGACGTGCCGAACGATGGCGAGGTCCTGACAGCTGGTCATCCCGGAGGATCCGGGCAAGGTCGGGTGGTGGGACGGCAGCTCCTACGTCGGTGACCCCAACGGGTCGACTGTGATCGCCGGCCACGTGGACACGCTCGACCGGGGCCTCGGGTACTTCTTCCAGCTGTGGAACGCACGTGTCGGAGAGCGGGTCGTGCTGAGTGCCGGTGACCACCGGCAGGCGTACACGATCACCAGGGTCCGGCAGGTCCCGTCGGGGTCGTAGTCCGCGGTGCTGTCGGTGGCGTCGATATCGCCGCTGGGCAGGTTCGACGACTGGTTGGGCTCGGTCATGCTCGCCTTGTACCCCGTTCGCACCGCTCCTCGCGTTCGTCGCGGATATTGCGACCGCGAACGCGAGGAACAGCCGCGAACGCAGAGACAGGGCCACCGTCAAGGATCCAACCGGGGTTGAGCGAACCTCACTCAACTTGGAATACTGGTCCTGTATCCCAGAGTTGAGTGGAATAGACTCAATTTCGTCCGGAGCCAACGAAGGACCCCCATGGACACCAACAAACTGACCACGAAGAGCCGGGACGCGGTCTCGGCTGCCCTCCGCAACGCCCTGACCGCGGGCAACCCCAATGCCGAGCCGTCGCATCTGCTGCACGCCCTGCTGACGGTGCCGGGAAACACCGTCGCGCCGCTGCTGCAGGCCGTGGGCGCCGACCCGACGGTGGTCGACGCCGCCGCCCAGGGCGCGATCGCCAAGCTGCCGGCGGCCAAGGGTTCCTCGGTCAGCCAGCCGCAGCTCTCCGGCTCGTTCGCCCGGGTGCTGGCCGATGCCGAGAACCGCGCCGAGCAGATGGGCGACGCCTACGTCGCCACCGAGCACCTGCTGATCGCCCTGGCCGCGGTGCAGTCCGACGCCCGCAAGATCCTCACTGACCTGAAGGTCAGCCACACCGCGCTCACCCAGAAGTTCAACGAGCTGCGCGGCAGCAAGCGCGTCACCAGCCCGGAGGCGGAGGGGACCAGCTCGGCTCTGGACCAGTACGGCGTCGACCTGACCGCCCAGGCCCGCGAAGGCCGGCTCGACCCGGTGATCGGCCGGGACACCGAGATCCGCCGGGTGGTCCAGGTGCTGGCCCGCCGCACCAAGAACAACCCCGTGCTGATCGGCGAACCCGGCGTCGGCAAGACCGCCGTCGTCGAGGGACTGGCCCAGCGGCTGGTCGCCGGCGACGTGCCGGACTCCCTCAAGGGCCGCCGGCTGGTCAGCCTGGACCTGCCGAGCATGGTCGCCGGCGCGAAGTACCGCGGTGAGTTCGAGGAGCGGCTCAAGGCCGTGCTGAGCGAGATCCGCGATGCCGAGGGCCAGGTGATCACCTTCATCGACGAGCTGCACACGGTGGTCGGCGCGGGCGCGACCGGCGACTCCTCGATGGACGCCGGCAACATGCTGAAGCCGATGCTGGCCCGCGGCGAGCTGCGGATGATCGGCGCGACGACGCTGGACGAGTACCGCCAGCGGGTCGAGAAGGACCCGGCCCTGGAGCGCCGGTTCCAGCAGGTCTTCGTCGGCGAGCCCAGTGTCGAGGACACCATCGCCATCCTGCGCGGCCTGCGGGAGCGTTACGAGGCGCACCACAAGGTTGCCATCACCGACACCGCGCTGGTTGCCGCGGCCAGCCTGTCCAACCGCTACATCACCTCCCGCCAGCTGCCGGACAAGGCGATCGACCTGGTCGACGAGGCCGCGTCCCGGCTGCGGATGGAGATCGACTCCTCGCCCGAGGAGATCGACCAGCTACGGCGGACGGTCGAGCGGATGCAGATGCAGAAGTTCGCGCTGGAGAAGGAGTCGGACCCCGGCAGCGTCGAGCGGCTGAACCGGCTGGCCGAGGACCTGGCCAACACCGAGGAGCAGCTGCGCGGGCTGGAGGCGCGCTGGGAAGCCGAGAAGCAGGGCCTGAACCGGGTCGGCGAGCTGAAAAAGGAGATCGACGAGCTGCGTAGTGCCGCCGACCGGGCCCTCCGTGAGGGTGACCTGGTCAAGGCCAGCGAGATCAACTACGGCGCCATCCCCGCGCTGGAGAAGGAGATGGAAGCGGCTGCGGCCGCCGAGAGCGAGCTCCCGTCGATGGTCTCCGAGCAGGTCGGCCCGCAGGACATCGCCGAGGTGGTCGCGAACTGGACCGGGATTCCGGTCGGCCGGCTGCTACAGGGTGAGACCGAGAAGCTGCTGAGCATGGAGGAGCGGCTGGGCGAGCGTCTGATCGGCCAGAAGCAGGCCGTACGCGCAGTGTCCGATGCCGTACGCCGCTCCCGGGCCGGGATCTCGGACCCCAACCGGCCGACCGGGTCGTTCCTGTTCCTGGGGCCGACGGGTGTGGGTAAGACCGAGCTGGCCAAGTCGCTGGCGGAGTTCCTGTTCGACGACGAGCACGCGATGGTCCGCATCGACATGAGCGAGTACTCCGAGAAGCACTCGGTCGCTCGGCTGGTCGGTGCGCCGCCCGGTTACGTCGGGTACGAAGAGGGTGGCCAGCTCACCGAGGCCGTCCGGCGCCGCCCGTACGCGGTGCTGCTGTTGGACGAGGTCGAGAAGGCCCACAGCGAGGTCTTCGACATCCTGCTGCAGGTGCTCGACGACGGCCGGCTGACCGACGGGCAGGGGCGTACGGTCGACTTCCGGAACGTGCTCCTGATCTTGACCTCCAACCTGGGGTCGCAGTTCCTGGCCGACCAGACGCTCAACCCGCAGACCAAGCGGGACGCGGTGATGAACGTGGTCCGCAGCTCGTTCAAGCCCGAGTTCCTGAACCGGCTGGACGAGATCGTGCTGTTCGACGCGCTGGGCACCGAGGAGCTGGCTCGGATCGTCGACATCAACCTGAGCCGGCTGAACGCGCGGCTTGCGGAGCGGCGGATCAGCGTCCAGGCGACCGACGCGGCCAAGGAGTGGCTGGCCCTGACCGGCTTCGACCCGGTTTACGGCGCCCGGCCACTGCGCCGGCTGATCCAGACCGCGATCGAGGACCAGCTGGCCCGCCGGGTGCTCTCCGGCGAGGTGCTCGAGGGCGACACAGTCACCTTCGACGCCGACCCGGGCGCCGACGGCCTGCGGGTCGTGCAGCCCGAGCCGGTCGTGGTCTGACCGCCGGGCAGTCGACTGCGGCGGTTCATGTATCTGGACCGCCGCACACCGGCTCCTCCCTCGACAGAACATTCGTGCGAGGAAGAGGGAACCGATGATCATTCGAAAAGTGGGGAAGAGGATCGCCGTCGCGGTGGCGTCGCTCGGGATCGTGGCCGGCGGCTCACTGCTGGGCCCGGCGCCCGCGTACGCCGCGGCCGAGGAGTGCGACCCCGGCATGGAGTCCGACTTCAACGGGGACGGCCGCTCCGACGCCGTCGTGGGCGACCCGTACGCGACGGTCAACGGTCAGGCCCAGGCCGGCCGGGTCAACGTGCTGTACGGCGACGGTGACGGCCTGATCGGCGAGGGCGCGCGCGGCATCGTGTCTCAGGCCAGCCCGAGCGTCGGCGGTAGTCCGGAGGTCGGGGACCGCTTCGGCTACTCCCTGGCCGTCGCCGACCTGAACTGCGACGGGTTCACCGACCTGGTCGTGGGCAGCCCGTACGAGGACATCAGCGGCCAGAGCAACTCCGGTTACGTGCAGCTCATCTGGGGCAGCGCGGGCGGGCTGGGCGTAGGGGCCGCCTCGCGGCAGATCGCCCAGACCAGCTTCCCCAACGCCGACATCACGGCCGGCGACCAGCTCGGCTACGCCGTCGACGCCCTGGAGGATGTCGGGCAGGGAGGTACGGCGGCGCCGTTTGCGTACGCCGTGGCCATCGGCGTGCCCGGCGGCAACATCGGCGGCCGGAACGATGCCGGCTGGGTGGGCGTACTGCATGCCTACGACGGGGGGAACGTAGGGAACGCGATCAGCCAGAACTCGACCGGCGTCCCCGGCGGAGCCGAGGCAGGCGACCGGTTCGGCGCCGCCGTCTCGATCAACGAGTTCCTCACCGAGGACCCCGCTTCCGACGACTTCGTCATCGACGTGGTCGTCGGCAGCCCGAACGAGGACGTCGGATCCGTGGCGGACGCGGGCACGGTCACCGTCGTGAAGGATGTCTACTTCGAGGAGTTCCCGGGCAGTGTCACCTTCAGCCAGGACTCGGCGGGAGTGCCGGGTGTCGTCGAGGCGGGCGATCGGTTCGGGCGCAGCCTGGACATCGTCCGGGTCGGCGGCCTCAGCCGACTGGCGGTGGGCATCCCCGGGGAGGACGTCGGCTCACAGAGCAACGCCGGCTCGGTCCAGCTGTTCTCCTTCAACGGCGTCAGTCTCACCCCCGGAACCGGCTTGACCCAGGACACTGCCGGTGTCAGCGGCGCGGCCGAGGCGGGCGACCTCTTCGGCGACACGCTGGCCTTCGCGGCGCCCGGACTGACTGACACGGTCACCCGGCTCGCCGTGGGCATACCTGGAGAGGACGGCGAGGCGGTCGACAGCGGGCAGGTGCAGATCTTCCGGATGACCAACCTCGGCGCCGAGCTCACCTACTCCCAGGCCAGCCCTGGCGTGCCGGGCGGCGTCGATGCCGGGGACCGGTTCGGGTCGAGAGTGGCCTTCGTATCCGGGGCCGGCGAGCGTGCCTTCCTCGTCGGGGTGCCCGACGATGTGGACAACAGCACCGGCATGGTCAACGTGATACCGATGGGTGGCGGGGCCCCGCGCTTCTGGGAGCCCGGGACCAACGGGGTGCCGGGCGGCGCGAACCGATTCGGCGACTCCCTCGGCAGCGTGGACGGCGGGACAACCTGAGCGGGACAACCTGAGCTAGCGGGTCCCTCCAGCCGAGCGGTCAGAAGCTCAGCACCACATCTGGTGCTGAGCTTCTGACATCTCAGGCCGATGCGCCGTCCCACTGACCGAGCGCGTAGCGGGTGCCCTCGTGGTCCTCGAACAGCGCCCACCAGCCGAAGTTCTGCCGGGCCGGCGGTAGCGCGAACCGCACCCCACGGGCACTCAGCTCGGCGTAGGTCTGCTGGATGTCGGCACAGTCGAAGAACAGGTCCGAGTGCGGCAGGCGGTCGGGGACGGTGCGACGGGGCTCGCCGGCCTGTCTCGGGCTGAGGACGAGCAGCAGGTCCTGCTCCGGCGGCTTGACCTCGATCCACCGCTCGTCGCCGTAGCGGTCGTCACGGACGACCGTGAAGCCCAGAGACGTGGTCCAGAAGTCCAGGGCTGCCTGCTGGTCGTCCACGGGAACAACGACCTTGCTTACTCGGGTGATCACGACACTCCTCTCCGAAATTGATATATCCACCGTGGACATATCCGTTTCGGACTGTATCGTGTGCGCGTGGGTCCGACAAGTGCCTTCCCGGCCCTCACCACGGCCGGGTTCCAGGTGCTGCTCGCCCTCGCCGCCGGTCACAGTCACGGATACGCCGTCATGGGGTTCGTCGACCAGCTCACCGAGGGGCGCGTACGGCTCGGACCGGGCACGCTCTACCGCACCCTCGCCCGCCTGGTGGCCGACGAGCTGGTGACCGAGTCCGAGGCCAACGACCCGACCGCGCCGCACGACGCGCGTCGGCGCTACTACCAGCTCACACCGCTTGGCGATCAGGCTGTCCGCGAGGAGGCTGCGCTGCTGGCCCGGCTCCTGGACGCCGCCCGTCGCGCAGGAGTGCTCGAAGAAGAGAGGACACCATGACTCGTTCACGACCACTCGGGCTGGGCACCCACATCTTCGTTCCGGACGCCGACGCCGCCGTGGCGTTCTACACCGACGCGTTCGGGGCGGCCGAGATCATCCGGCACCGCCTGCCCGACGGCCGGGTGCTCTTCGTCGAGCTCGCCGTCGGACCGGACAAGCTGCTGCTCAGCGAGGAGATCCCCGAGCTCGGCGCGTTGGCCCCGGCGACCCTGGGCGGGTCGCCGGTCATGCTGCTGCTCGAGCTGGACGACGTCGACACCGCCTTCGCGCACGCCGTCGCGATGGGAGCCGGCGTGGAGATGCCGGTGGCCGAGATGTTCTGGGGCGAGCGCTACGGCATCGTGCGCGACCCCTTCGGGCATCGCTGGTCGCTGTGCACCCGGCGGGAGCAGCTCGACCCGGACGAGGTAGCGCAGCGAGTGCCGGCTCAGCCGACCGACGGCACGTGGCCGGATCCCAGTTGAGCCGAGTCGTCAGCGTGGGTCGTCGCCAGAGCAACGACCCATGCCGACGGTCGGAAGATCAGGCGGGCTGCGCGGCGCCCGCGCCGGTGATGTTGACCATCCAGCTGATGCCGAACTTGTCGGTCAGCTGACCGAAGGCGTCGCCCCAGGGCGCCGCCTCGAGGGGCATGGTCACGTTGCCGCCCTCGGCCAGCTTGTCCCAGTAGCCGCGGAGCTCGGCATCGTCGTCGCCGCTGAGCGAGATGGTGATGTTGCTGCCCTCCGTCAGCTCCATGCTGCTCGGGGTGTCGGCGCCCATCAGGGTCATCCCGCCCGGCGCATCGAGCTGGCCGTGCATGATCAGGTTCGTCTCGTCCTCGCCGATCCCGGGCATCTGGAAGTCGGAGAACGTGCTGAGGTCGAGCTCGCCGCCGAACACGGACTGGTAGAACTCCATCGCCTCCCGGGCCGTGCCGCGGAAGCTGATGTAGGGGTTGAGCCGGGTCATGCTTCTCCTTGTTGAGTGAGTGTGGATGGAAACTGAGCCCAAGTTGTCAGCGTCTCAGCACGCTACAGCGAGAGCTGACAACTTTGACATCAGAACTGGGTGGTCACCACCAGCCCTGGCGCTTCGCCCAGCGCAGCAGGATGAAGGACATGGTGGCCATGAAGGCCAGCAGGATGGACAGCGGCAGCCAGAGCGTCTGCTCGTTGACGATCACGTTCATGCCCACCACCGAGGATGTGGCGGTGATCGGGAGGGTGATGGCGGCGATCACCGCGAGGCGCTCGGCGGCGATGGTCATCTTGGTGTCGGTTCGGGCCCGGTAGAACTCCGTCACGCCCGTCAGGAAGTTCAGCTGTGCCTGGCTGATCGAGGCGACGCTCTCGTACTGGTCCAGCAGGTCCTTCATCAGCTTGCGGTTGCTGCCCGACGCGAAGGTGGTCAGCCGGATCGCCCGCCGGTAGATCTCCCCGCCCTGTGCGGCCATGGTCCGGATGGTCAGCAGCTCGTGCCGCGCGGTGAACAGCTCGGTCAGGAACTGCTGCGGCTCCTCGTCGGAGGCCGCCATCACCCGCTGCTCCAGCAGGCCGACCTGGCGGGCGATCTCCCCGACCAACGCCGCCTCGCGGCGGGCGATCGCGGACACGATGGCGTAGGTCAGCCCGAACGGCGAGGTGGGGTGCAGCCGGCCCAGCTCCAGCCGCTCGGTCACTGCCCGCGTCTCCCGCAACGCCGCCGCCAGCGGGACCTTGGGGTTGAGCGGCCCGTGCACGGTGACCAGGAAGTGCTCGCCGATGAACTGGTCCAGCTCGAGGTAGTGCACGTGGCCCCCGGTGCCGATCTCCGGCGCGTGGATCACGAGAAACAGGTGGTCCGGGTAGACGTGCACCCGGGGGATGTGGCTACGGGACCGGCAGTCGTCGATCGCCATGGCGTGGAACTTGAACTCCTGCGTCAGCACCTGCGCGGCCTGCTCGCTCCACTCCGGGATGTCCAGCCAGAGAAAGCCGTCCGTCCGTCCCAGGAGGTCGGGCAGCTCGCTGAGGCCGCGTGCGGTCGCACCCTCGATGTCGTCGATCCAGCGCAGCTCCACGGCCCGGCCTCCCTCCCCTGATTCGTTTCTACACCGGATCGCGCGGACGGACGAGAAGCTCCCGGCTACGGTGGAGCGACGCGAGGCTAACGAGGAAGGTCCTGCCGTGCCACGTCCGGACCTGGTGCTGCGGCCGGGCCGTGACGGCGCCCGGCTGGTCCCCGACGTCGCGTACCCGCGGGCGTTCACCCTCCGGGTCGGCCGGACCGACCAGTCCTACGTCGACCTGGACGACCCGCTCCGGCTGGAGTTCGACTACCAGCAGCAGATCGCCGTGGTCCTCGACCAGCTGGCGGCGCCCGGTACGCCGCTGCGCACCGTGCATGTCGGCGGAGCGGCGATGAGCCTGGCCCGCTACGTCGCCGTCGCCCGGCCGCGCTCATCCCAGGTGGTCCTCGAGCCCGACACCGAGCTGACGGCGTTCGTCCGTCAGCACCTGCCGCTGCCCGCCCGGAGCGGGATCCGGGTCCGGGGCGTCGACGGCCGTTCGGGGGTGGCCGCGCTGCGGGACGGGTACGCCGACGTGGTCATCCTCGACGCGTTCGTGGGCCCGCGTACGCCGGCCGAGCTGACCAGCCTGGAGTTCTGGACCGAGGTCCGTCGTGTCCTCACCGACTCCGGCACCATGATCGTCAACGTCACCGACCGCGGTCCGCTCGGCTACGGTCGCCGGGTGCTGGCCGGCCTGGCCGCCCGCTTCCCGGAGCTGGTCATGATGGCGGAGGCCTCGACCCTCAAGGGACGCCGGTTCGGCAACGTGATTCTTGTCGCCTCCGGGCAGCCGCTGCCGGTCGACCAGATCGCCGCGGAGGCCGGCCGGGCGCCCTACCCCTACCGGGTGGTGACCGGCGGGCGGCTCACCCAACTGCTGGCTGGGGCGACTCCGTTCACGGACGCGGAGGGGGAAGAGTCGCCCGCCCCACCTGCGGGAATGGCGTTCTTCGGCTAGGCATGGATCATGAGCGAACGCGCTGACCGGATCGTCGCGACGCTGACCGAGGCGTTCGCGGACCTGATGGCCGCGAACCCGACCGCCTTCCGCTCGAAGTTCCGGACCATGGCCTCGGACCCGTTCGCGTTCTACCGCGGCACGGCGTGCCTGTTCTACGCCGACGTCACCGAGGGCGGTCCGTTCGCCGGCGTCGACAGCGCCTGGCTCGGCGCCGAGGGCGCCCGCCGGATCTGGATCCAGGGTGACCTGCACGCGGAGAACTTCGGCACCTATCTCGACGCCGGTGGCCGGCTGGTCTTCGACGTCAACGACTTCGACGAGGCCTACGTCGGGCACTGGACCTGGGACGTGCTGCGCTTCTGCGCCTCGCTCGGCCTGCTCGGCTGGCAGAAGGCCCTGCCCGACGCCACCATCGACGACCTGGTGGCGACCTACGTCAGGGCCTACGTGGAGTGGGTACGCCACTACGTCGACACCGAGGACGACACCGACTGGGCGCTCACCCTGTCCACCGCGCGCGGGGCGGTCCTCGACGCCCTGCACCACGCCCGGCTGCGCACCCGGGTCTCCCTGCTCGACGAGCTCACCGTGGTGGCGGACTACAGCCGCCGGTTCGCTGACCGCTCCGGCGTACGGCGGCTGGACGACAACGAGGCCGACCGGGTCAAGGCGGCCTTCACTGCGTACCTGGATACGGTGCCCCGCGACAGGAAGGAGGGGGTCGTGATGTTCGACGTCCTCGATGTTGTGGGCCGGGAGGGCTTCGGGGTGGGCAGTGCCGGGCTGCCGACCTACAACGTGCTGATCGAGGGCTTCAGCCAAGCCCTGGACAACGACGTCGTGCTGAGCCTCAAGCAGGGCAATGTCGCCGCTCCCAGCCGGGTGGTGCACGACGAGGAGGTCGCCGGCTTCTTCCACCATCACGGGCACCGGACGGCGGTGAGCCAGCGGGCGCTGCAGGCGCACGCCGACCGTTTTCTGGGGTGGACCGAGCTGCCCGGCCACGACGGCGCGCCGACCGGGTTCGTGGTCAGCGAGCAGTCACCGTACGAGGCGGACCTGGACTGGGCGTCGATCGACGAGCCGGAGCAGATGCAGGACGTGGTCGCGCAGTTGGGCCAGGCGACGGCCAAGATCCACTGCGTGGACGACGACGACGCCGAGCGTGATCTGGTGGAGGTGAGCGTGGAGCAGGTGGTCGCCGAGTGCGTGGGGGACGACCTGGACGGGCTGGTGCGGGACCTCCAGGAGTTCGCGCACCGGTACGCCGAGCAGGTCCGGGACGACCACGCCCAGTTCGTCGACGCCTTCCGCGGCGGGGCGTTCGCCGATGTTGCGCCGGCCTGATCGATCGCCGAGCTACTGCGGCGGCTCCATCCGGTGACCCACCTCAGCGAGGGCGAGAGCACGCGGCTCGGTCAGCCGGCCCAGGCGGCGGATCGCCTCGTCCAGCACGTCGTCGGCCTTGCAGAACGCCCAGCGCACGTAGGGCCGGCCGGCCTCCACCCGGTCGTAGAACACCTGGTGGGGGATGGCCACGACCCCGCAGCGCTGCGGCAGGTCGCGGCAGAACTCGACCCCGTCGGCGTAGCCCAGCGGGCGTACGTCGGTGGTCATGAAGTACGTGCCGCGCGGGAGGTGCGGCTCCAGTCCGACGGTCCGCAGGCCGGCGGCCAGCCGGTCCCGCTTCTGCTCCAGCGACTGCCGGGACTGGGCCACCCACTCGTCGCCCTCGTTCAGTGCGCGGGCGACGGCCGGCTGGAACGGCGCACCCGAGACGTAGGTCAGGAACTGCTTGACCGCGGTCACCGCGGTGACCAGCTCCGCCGGTCCGAGCGCCCATCCGATCTTCCAGCCGGTGGCCGAGAAGGTCTTGCCGGCCGAGGAGATCCGCACCGTACGCCCGCGCATGCCGGGAAAGCCGGCCAGCGGCAGGTGCTCGGCGTCGTCGAACACCAGGTGCTCGTACACCTCGTCGCAGATCACCAGCACGTCGTGGGCGATGGCCAGCCGAGCGATCTCGGCCAGGTCGGCCCGGTCCAGCACCACCCCTGTCGGGTTGTGCGGGGTGTTGATCACCAGCGCCTTGGTGCGGGGGCTGAACGCCGCCGCCAGCTCGTCGTGGTCGAGCCGGAAGTCCGGTCCGAACAGACCAACCCCGACCCGTACGCCTCCGGCCAGGTCGATCGAGGCCGCGTACGAGTCGTAGAACGGCTCGAGGGCGATCACCTCGTCGCCCGGGTTGACGAACGCCAGCAGGGCCGCGGCGATGGCCTCGGTCGCCCCGGTGGTCACCAGCACCTCGGTATCCGGGTCGTAGCTCAGCCGGTAGTTCCGGCGGCTGTGCTCGGCGATCGCCTCGCGCAGCGGCCGGATGCCGCGGCCCGGCGGGTACTGGTTGACGCCGGCGGCGATGGCCGCCCGGGCCTCGTCGAGCATGAAGTCCGGGCCATCGGTGTCCGGGAAGCCCTGACCGAGGTTGACCGAGGACGTCGCCACGGCCAGCGCCGACATCTCGGCAAATATCGTCGTCGTCGCCGACCGCACACGGTCGGCCTGCCACCGTTGGCCCACGCCACGACCTTAGTAGCGTCAGCGTCAGCCGCGGCACGAGCCGGGTTGCCCCCGTCGCAACCATCCGCGCTCGCAGGCTCGCGGTCCCGCCTGACCCTTCCTCGCGAAGTCGCAACCCCGCGGATGTTCGGCTTCGCATCGCCCTCGCAGGCTCGGGCTCCCGCCAGCCCTTCCTCGCTCAGTTCGACGGTGTCGTGGCAATGCCTCGCTTCGCAGCCATCCGCCCCTCGCGAGCTCAGGGCTCCCGCCAGACCCATCCACGCTTCGCGACGCATTGCCACGACACCGCTTGCTCCGCTCGTCTTCGGCCTATCTCCTCCGCGGCCCAGAGGGGACGGGCACAATGACTCGGGTGAGCGGTTCGTTGATGGATCAATTCGGCCGTGAGGAGGACGAGCCAGGCGCAGCCGGCAACACGGTCGTAGAGGACGGCTCGGGGGAGAGGCGCAGTCCGCAGCGGAGGAAGTCTCCGCTGACCCTGCTGGGCATCGGACTGGTCGTAGCGGGCCTGGCCTGCCTGGGTTGGGTCGGGTTCCAGTACTTCGGGACCAATGTGGTCGCCGAGCAGGCGTTCCAGACCGAGACCGAGCAGCTGCGGACCAAGTGGCAGGAGCAGGACAAGACCGACCCGAAGGGCCGCGACGGCACCTCGGTGGTGCCCGGCGACGCCATCGGGCTGCTGCGCATCCCCGCCTTCGGCGACGACTACGAGATCCCGATCCTCAACGGCACCGACCTGTCGATCCTGTCCAAGGGCGTCGGCCACTACTCCTCGACGGCGGCGCCGGGCCAGATCGGCAACTTCGCCATCGCCGGGCACCGGGTCACCCACGGCCAGCCGTTCGCCAAGCTGCTGACCCTGAAGAAGGGCGACGAGGTGATCGTCGAGACCCGTGAGGCCATCTACACCTACGTGCTGGACGACTCGCCGCGCCGGCTGACGGTCAAGGACAGCGAGACCTGGGTCCTCGACCCCGTCCCCGGGGAGTCCGACGCCAAGCCGACCGAGGCGCTGATCACACTGACCACCTGTCAGGACCTGTTCCGGTCCGCCGACCGGTCGATCGGGTTCGGTCGCCTGCAGAGCACCCAGAACAAGTAGCGCCACCCCTTCCTTCGCCACTCCGCGGCAGTTAGGGGCACTCTGCGGCACCAGCAGGGGCCGCGGAGTCGGCGTAAGTGCCGCGGAGGGGAAGGTGGCCTGCGGGCACTAGGGTGCCGAGCGTGAACAAGACCGCAGTCGACGAAACCGCCATCCTGATCGAGCAGATCAAGGCGCTGGCCGTCGTCCGCGAACGGGTCACGCTGGCCTCCGGCCGCACCGCCGACTACTACGTCGACATGCGCCGGGTGAGCCTCGACGGGTACGCCGCCCCGATCATCGGCCGGGTGATGCGCGACCTGGTGGCGGACTGGGAGTTCGAGGCGGTCGGCGGCCTGACCCTGGGGGCGGACCCGGTGGCCACGGCGATGCTGCATGCGGCCGCGGCGGCCGGCGAGCGGCTGGACGCGTTCGTGGTGCGCAAGGCGGAGAAGGCGCACGGCCTGCAGCGGCGGATCGAGGGCAGTCCCGTCGAGGGCCGTCGGGTCCTGGCGGTGGAGGACACCAGTACCACCGGCGGCTCGGTGCTGACCGCGGTGCAGGCGCTGCGTGAGGCCGGGGCGGAGGTCGTCGGGGTGGCGGTGATCGTCGACCGGGACACCGGCGCCCGGGAGGCGATCGAGGCCGAGGGTCTGGCCTACCGGTACGCCATCTCGGCGGCTGACCTCGGCCTCAGCACACCCTCACTGCCCTAGTCTGAGCAGTAGTCGACTCGCAAAGGGAGACCCATGGGCACCACCATCACCGTGATCATCGTCATTCTGGTGATCGTCGTCATCCTCGCGTTGATCGGGATGAGCGCGTACAACGGCTTCGTCAAGTCGCGCAACGTGATCCAGGAGTCCTGGCGCCAGGTCGACGTCGAGCTCAACCGGCGCTACGAGCTGATCCCCAACCTGGTCGAGACCGTCCGGGCGTACGCGGCCCACGAGCGCAACACGCTCGAGGACATCACCCGGCTACGCAGCCAGGCGCAGCAGCTGTCGTCGTCCGAGGGCTCACTGCCCAGCCCGCAGCGGGCCGAGGTGGAGGAGCAGCTGTCCGGCGCCGTCCGCAACCTGATCGTCAGCGTCGAGGCGTACCCGGACCTGAAGAGCAACACCAACTTCCTGGAGCTGCAGCGGCAGCTGGCCGAGACCGAGGACCGCATCGCCAACGGCCGTCGCTACTACAACGCCAACGTGCGCGTCTACAACACCAAGGTCGAGTCGGTGCCGACCAACCTGATCGCCAACATCTTCAAGTTCGAGAAGGCGACCTACTTCGAGGTCAACGACCCGGCCGTACGCCAGGCCCCGAACGTCAGCTTCGGCGAGATCGCCTACCGCGGTGACCCGCAGCAGCGCGGCCAGCAGCCGCCGGCCGCGGGTGCGGGGTCCTACGGTCAGCAGGACGCCCTGCCTAACCCGCAGCAGTACTCCCAGCCACCGTACGCCGACCCGCCGCCTCGGGAGGCGGAGCCGGAGCAGACCCAGCCGAACCCGTACACCCAGCCGAACCCCTACACCCAGCCGTCACAGCAAGCGCAGGCTCCGGGCGGTTACTCGGCGCCGGAGTACCAGGCCCCGCCGCAGCAGCAGCCGCCTGGTCAGAGCGGATACCAGCCGCCGCAGACCTGACCCTGCTCGCCGCAGTAACCCAGTCGCTTCGCGACGCAAGGCGTGGAGAGCGCAAGCGCTCGCGTTCATCGGTTCCGTCGATCCAAGCCCTCCTTCGTCGGGACGGTTCGACGGTCGCTTCGCTCACGCGGATCCTGACATCGGGCCGGTTCCGGGCACCTGTCAAGGTGGTGTGGTGAGCGAGATGACCTACACCCAGCTCGGCCCCTCGGGGCTCACCGTGTCCACCGTCGGCCTGGGCTGCAACAACTTCGGCGCCCGGATGCCCGACGAGGACGTCCCTCAGGTCGTACACGCGGCGATCGACGCCGGCATCACGCTGTTCGACACGGCCGACGTCTACGGCAACGCCGGCGGCTCGGAGACGCTGCTCGGCCAGGCCCTGGGTTCTCGTCGCTCCGAGGTCGTGATCGCGACCAAGTTCGGTGCCGACATGCAGGGAGCGAACGGACCGGACTGGGGGGCCCGCGGCTCCCGGCGCTACATCCGGATCGCGGTGGAGTCCAGCCTGCGCCGGCTCGGCACCGACTGGATCGACCTGTACCAGCTGCACACCCCGGATCCGCACACGCCGATCGAGGAGACGCTGGCCGCCCTGGACGAGCTGGTGCAGGAGGGCAAGGTCCGCTATCTGGGCTCGTCCAACCTGGCCGGCTGGCAGGTCATCGACGCCGACTGGATCGCCCGGACCAGCGGTTACACCGGATTTGTGTCGGCGCAGAACGAGTACTCCTGGCTCGACCGCGGCATCGAGGCCGAGCTGGTGCCTGCGCTGGCCCACACCGGGCAGTCGCTGTTGCCCTACTTCCCGCTGGCCCGCGGGCTGCTCACCGGCAAGTACCGCCGCGGCGAGGCGGCACCGGCCGGCACGCGGCTGGCCAAGCAGTCGGAACCGCTGGAGCGGGCGGACTTCGACACCCTCGAGGCGATCGAGAAGTTCGCGGCCGAACGAGGAGTGTCCCTGCTCCAGATCGCGATCGGCGGCCTTGCGGCCATGCCGACGGTGGGCTCGGTGATCGCCGGCGCAACCAAGGTGGAGCAGGTCGAGCAGAACGTCGCCGCTGGGCTGTGGTCGCCGAGCGAGGAGGACCTGGCCGAGCTCCAGCGAATAACCGGATAGGGCCTGATATCCCGGCGGGCCGCCGGACTCCACCGTTACCTAATTGAAGTCTGGCAAAGGCTGTGCCATGCCGTCTTAGGCCATAGTCTGCGACAATCGGGCGCGCTCCGGTGACGTGTGCGGCGTGCGGCGTAGGCCCGATGATTCTCGGCTGGGGGGCCATCATGATTCGCAGCAGTTTCGCAAGCGCCGTTACGAAGACGAGCCGGCACGATGGGACAGCAGTCGCTGTCTGGCAGTCACCAGCACACCGGCGGCTGCACGGCCTTCTCCTGGCCATGCTGCTGGTGATGGTGACCGGTGTCTCGGTGGTCACGACAGCGAAGCCGGCCGAGGCGG
>DASQUF010000157.1:0-3163 GCA_035641435.1 Propionibacteriaceae bacterium
GAAGGAGCTCGGCTTCACCGGCAAGCCCGACATCGAGGCGTACGGGATCGCCGAGTTCAACGCCCGCTGCCGGGAGAACGTGCAGAGCCACGTCGACGCGTTCCTGCAGATGAGCGAGCGGATGGGCTACTGGGCGGACTATGAGCACGCCTACTGGACCATGACGCCCGACTACGTCGACTCGGTCTGGTGGGCGCTGCAGCAGATCTTCGACAAGGGCCTGCTGGTCGAGGACTTCCGGGTCACCCCTTACTGCCCGCGCTGCGGCACCGGGCTGTCCGACCACGAGGTCGCCCAGGGGTACGAGGAGATCACCGATCCCAGCGTCTACGTCCGCTTCCCGGTCACCTCCGGCGACTGGGCCGGGCGCGCCGACCTGCTGGTCTGGACCACCACGCCATGGACCCTGGTCTCCAACACGGCGGTCGCCGTCAACCCCGACGTCGAGTACGCCGTGGTCCGCGCCGGAGACCTCACCGTGGTGGTGGCTGTCGACCTGATCGGCAGCGTGTTCGGCGAGGACGTGCAGATCCTGGAGCGGATGCCCGGCCGGGACTTGGAGCGCACCACCTACTCGCGGCCCTTCGACCTGGTCGACATCCCGGATGCCCACTTCGTCGCCCTGGCCGACTACGTCACCACCGCCGACGGCACCGGCCTGGTACACCAGTCACCGGCCTTCGGCGCGGACGACCTCGCCGTCGCCCGGGCGTACGGCCTGCCGGTGGTCAACCCGATCGCCGGCAACGGGCACTTCGACGACGCCCTCGACCTGGTCGGCGGCGAGTTCTTTCAGGACGCCAACGCGCACCTGGTCGAGGACCTGCGGCGGCGCGGGCTGCTGTTCCGGCACGTTCCCTACACCCACAGCTACCCGCACTGCTGGCGCTGCCACACCCCGCTGATGTACTACGCGCTGCCGTCCTGGTACATCCGCACCACCGCCATCAAGGACCGGCTACTGGCCGAGAACGAGGCGACCAACTGGCAGCCCGCCTCGATCAAGCACGGCCGCTTCGGCGACTGGCTGGCCAACAACGTGGACTGGGCGCTGTCCCGGGACCGTTTCTGGGGCACGCCGCTGCCGATCTGGCGCAACGACGCCGACCCGTCGCGGATGATCTGTGTCGGCTCGCTGGCCGAGCTGGCCGAGCTGTCCGGCACCGACCTGAGCGACCCGCACCGCCCGTACGTCGACGAGGTCACCTTCACCAGGCCGGGCGAGGAGGGGACCTACCGCCGGGTGCCGCAGGTCATCGACGCCTGGTTCGACTCCGGCTCGATGCCGTTCGCCCAGTTCGGCGCGCCCTGGCGCGACGCCGACGCCGCCCGGGACGCGTACCCGGCCGACTTCATCTGTGAGGCGATCGACCAGACCCGCGGCTGGTTCTACTCCCTGATGGCGGTGGGCACCCTGGTCTTCGACCAGTCCTCCTACCGCAACGTGATCGTCCTCGGCCTCATCCTGGCCGAGGACGGCCGCAAGATGAGCAAGCACCTCGGCAACATCCTGGAGCCGATCCCGCTGATGGACCGGCACGGCGCCGACGCGCTGCGCTGGTTCATGCTCTGTGCGGGCTCGCCCTGGTCGTCCCGGCGGATCGGGCACCGGGCGCTGGAGGAGATCGCCTCCAAGGTGGTCCGGACCTACTGGTCGATCGCCTCCTTCCAGTCCCTGTACGCCCGCAGCAACGGATGGGCGCCGGGCGGACCGGCTGGCGAGCCGACACCGCTGGACCGGTGGGCGCTGTCCGAGGTGCACCGGGTGGCCGGCGAGGTCGGCGCCTCCCTGGACCAGCTGGACACGGTCAAGGCCGGGCAGGCGCTGGCCGGGCTGATCGACGACCTGTCCAACTGGTACGTCCGCCGCTCGCGCCGCCGGTTCTGGGACGGCGACCCGGCGGCGCTGGGCACACTGCACGCGGTGCTCGACATGCTGACCCGAATGCTCGCCCCGTTCATGCCGTTCGTCACCGAGCGGGTCTGGGGTGCGCTGTTCACCAGCACCGGAGCGGCCGACTCGGTGCACCTGACCGCCTGGCCGGAGCCGGACCCGGCGCTGGTCGACCCGACGCTCGTCGAGCAGATGGACCTGGTCCGGCGGCTGGTCGAGCTGGGACGCGCTGCGCGGGCGGAGTCGAAGGTCAAGACCCGGCAGCCGCTGGCCCGGGCGCTGATCTCCGCGCCCGGCTGGACCAGCCTGCCGCAGGCGCTGCAGGAGGAGGTCCGGGCCGAGCTCAATGTCGAGGCGCTGACCCAGCTGAGCGACGCCGACGAGCTGGTCGAGGTCGCGGTCAAGCCCAACTACCGGGCGCTGGGTAAGCGGTTGGGCAAGCAGACTCAGCAGGTGGCCGACGCGATCCGGTCCGCCGACGTGGCGACGTTCGTGGCGGCGTACCGGGCGGGCACGGCCACCGTGAACCTTGATGGGACCGAGCTGCCGATCACGGGCGACGAGGTCGTGATCAGCGAGACACCGCGCTCGGGCTGGGCGGTCGCCTCCGCCGGGTCGGACACGGTGGCTCTCGATCTGGAGCTCAGCCACGAGCTGCGGCTCGCCGGTCTGCTGCGCGAGATCGTCCGGCTGGTCCAAGAGGGCCGCAAGAGCGGCGGCCTCGACGTCAGCGACCGGATCGAGCTGTGGTGGCGGGTCGGCGGCTCCCCGGATCCCGCCGAGGCCATCCGAACCCACCAGGACCGGTTCGCGGCCGAGGTGCTGGCCACGGTGGTCCACGAGGGCGAGCCGGGCTTCGCAATGCCGGTCGAGGTGACCGACACCGAGCTCGGCCTCCAGGTCTGGGCCCGCAAGGTCTGACCGGTCAGTCGGTTACTCGGGGACATTGGTGCTGCCGGGGCCGTGGGTGAAGGGCGTGCTGACGCCCGCGTACGCCAGGTGGAACATCATGCCCGTGGTGGCGTGCTCCAGGTTGTGGCAGTGGTCCATCCAGATGCCCGGGTTGTCGGCCCGCAGCGCGACCTCCCAGACCTCGCCCGGCTGCACGTCGAAGGTGTCCAGCCACAGCGGACTGCCGGTCGGGGCTCGTCCGTTGACGCTCAGCACCAGGACGTGGTGTCCGTGCGGGTGCATCGGGTGCGTCTCGAAGCTCCGGTTGACCACCCGCATCCGGACAAGATCGCCCTCGGTCACCAGAATCGTCGGGAT
>DASQUF010000158.1:0-2621 GCA_035641435.1 Propionibacteriaceae bacterium
CCTGCCGTTCCCGGTCAGCAACCAGTTCGCCGGCACCCTGTCGCTGGCCACCCCGCTGGTCTTCGGCGCGCTGTGCGGCGTGCTCTGTGAACGGGCCGGCGTGGTCAACGTCTCCATCGAGGGCCAGTTCCTGGCCGCCGCCTTCGCCGCCGCGGTGGCCGGCAGCCTGACCAACTCCATCCCGGCCGCCCTGCTCGCCGCGGTGATCGCCGGCGTGGCCATGGCCGCGCTGCTGGCCCTGTTCTCGATCAACTACCTGGTCAACCAGGTGGTACTCGGCGTGGTCTTGAACCTGCTCGCCCTGGGGATCACCGGCTTCTTGTTCGACCAGCTGGTCCAGCCGGCATCGCGGACCTACAACTCGGCGCCGGTCCTCGAGCCCATTCCCATCCCAGGGCTGTCCGCCATCCCGTTCTTCGGCCGGGTGCTGTTCGAGCAGTCGATCCTGGCCTACCTGGCCGCGATCTCGGTGGTGCTGGTCTGGCTGGTGCTCTTCCGGACCACCTGGGGCCTGCGGATGCGGGCCGTCGGCGAGCATCCGGAGGCGGCCGACACGGTCGGCATCAGCGTCCGCGGCGTACGCTGGTCCGCTGTCCTGGCCGGTGGGGTGCTCGGCGGACTCGGCGGGTCGTTCTTCACCCTGGCTTCGACCGGCTCCTTCACCAAGGAGTTCACCGTCGGCAACGGCTTCATCGCCCTCGCCGCGGTGATCATGGGGCGATGGCACCCGGTGCTGGCCGCGCTGATGTGCCTGTTCTTCGGCTTCGTGACTCAGATGGCCTCGCAGCTGCAGACCCTGAGCACCCCGATGCCCAGCCAGTTCCTGCTGATCCTGCCCTACGTGGCCACCATCATCGCCGTCGCCGGCCTGGTCGGCCGGGTGCGACCACCCGCTGCCGACGGCATTCCCTACGAGAAGTAGCCCCTTGCCGTCCCGCTCAACTGCCCTCCGGGCCTTCGCAGTTTCCCGGGTATACCCGGGAAACTGTCGCTTTACCTATCAAGTTTCGCGGGCTCAGTGTCAGTTTTCCGGGTATGCGTGCGAAACCGGCAGGAGGCGAGGGTGAGCCAGAGGGACGACCAGCAAGACCTCCAGGTCGACTGGGACGGGCTGCGGGCGGCGGCCCGCGCCATGATCGCGTACGCGTACGTCCCCTACTCGCGCTACCCGGTGGGGGCGGCCGCCCTGGTCGACGACGGGCGGATAGTCACCGGCTGCAATGTGGAGAACGCGTCGTACGGGGTGACGCTGTGCGCCGAGTGCGGGCTGGTCTCGTCCCTGGCGGCCACCGGCGGCGGCCGGCTGGTGGCGTTCGCCTGCGTCGACGGACACGGTGCGGCGCTGATGCCGTGCGGCCGCTGCCGACAACTGTTGTGGGAGCATGGCGGGCCGGAGCTGATGCTCGACACGCCGCAGGGCATCCTGCCGATGACGGCGGTGCTGCCCCAGGCGTTCGGCCCTGACCACCTGCTCTCCCGCCGGAGGGACGACCCCCTGGAACCACCGGGCGTGGCGATGTCCGACCCGTTGACACCCCCGAACGACTACGGAGCCTGAGACCATGACCGTCGACCTGGAGACCTTGCGCGCCTTCCCCAAGGTGTCGCTGCACGACCATCTGGACGGCGGCCTGCGCCCGCAGACCGTGCTCGAGCTCGCCGCCGAGATCGGCCACCCGCTGCCGGCCGACAACGCGGAGGACCTGAGGGCCTGGTTCCGGGAGGCGGCCGGCTCCGGCTCGCTGGAACGGTTCCTGGAGACGTTCGACCACACCGTCGCGGTGATGCAGAGCGCGGACAACCTGCGCCGGGTGGCCCGGGAGTTCGTCGAGGACCTGGCCGCGGACGGAGTGATCTACGGCGAGGCCCGGTGGGCGCCGGAGCAGCACACCGCCGGCGGACTGAGCCTGCCCGAGGCGATCGAGGCCGTCCGTGACGGGCTGGCCGAGGGGGTTGGCAACGCCGCGGCCGAGGGTCGGACGATCGCGGTGCAGCAGCTCGTCACCTCCATGCGCCATGCCGAGCCGACCACAAAGATCGCCGAGCTGGCGGTGGCCTACCGGGACCAGGGCGTCGCCGGCTTCGACATCGCCGGCGCCGAGGACGGCTTCCCGCCCGACCGCTTCCTGCCCGCCTTCCGCTACCTGCGCGAGCACAACGCGGTCTACACAATCCACGCCGGCGAGGCAGCGGGCCTCGACTCGATCTGGTCGGCCGTCCAGCAGTGCGCGGCGCACCGGATCGGCCACGGCGTACGCATCGTCGACGACATCGCGCTCGACGGCGGCGACGGGTCGCCCACCCTGGGCCGCCTGGCTGCGTACATCCGTGATCAGCAGGTGCCGCTGGAGATGTGCCCGGCCTCGAACGTGCAGACCGGTGCTGTCCGCTCCGTTGCTCAGCACCCGATCCGGATGCTGGACGACCTGGGCTTCGCGGTCACGGTCAACTGCGACGACCAGCTGATGACCGGTACCCGGCTGTCGGACGAGTTCCACCTGCTGTGCGGGGTGCTGGGCTACGACCTCGAGGGGGTACGGCGGCTCAGCCTGAATGCCGCCCGAGCGGCCTTCGCCTCGTTGCCGGTGCGGCTGGGTCTGGCGGAACGGATCGCGGAATAC
>DASQUF010000159.1:0-6755 GCA_035641435.1 Propionibacteriaceae bacterium
CGGATCGCCCCCCGCCGCCAGGCCCGCGTGTGTCTCAGCGTGGAGTCGCCTACGCCGGTCGCGTCCACTCCGAGGGCGCGGCAGGTGGCCACGGCCCGGGGCAGGTGGTAGCCCTGGCTGACGATGATCAGCTGCTCGACGCCGAAGATTCGTTTGGCCCGCGCGCAGGAGTCGTAGGTGTCGAACCCGGCATAGTCGGCCACCACGGCCTCGGGCGGCATCCCGGCGTCGATCAGGTAGGACCGCATGGCGTCCGGCTCGTTGTACTCCGGCGCCATGTTGTCGCCCGACACCAGGACAGCGCGCACCTTGCCGGCGTCGTAGAGGCGGTGAGCCAGGTCGAGCCGGGCGGCGAGGAACGGCGACGGCGTACCGCTGGGGTAGACCCGCGCGCCCAGCACCAGGGCCACCGGCGCGGGCGGGACCGACTCCACAGTGTGCAGATAGCCGGCGGAGGTCGCGTGGACGAACCCGATGGAGCCGGCCAGCAGGCCGATTCCGGCGAGCCCGACGCCGGTCAGGAAGCGCGCGGTGCTGAGGCGCCGGACCCGGCGGACCGCAGCACCGGAGCTCACCGGCACAGGCTACTTGTCAGTGGTCGGCGGCATGCTCTGTTGACATGACGCAGCACACGGCGATCCAGATCACCGGACCGTACGACCTGCGCGAGATCGCCCTGATGGGCTTCGGGCACCGCGACGAGAAGTCTTTCGACGGCGTCATGCGGATGGCGTTCTGCCTGGACGGGGGTTACGAGCGGTCCGTCGGCGTCGCCGCGCGGCAGGACCGGGACCGGCTGACCCTCGAGGTCGTCACCGATGGCGAGCCGCTGAGCCGCACCGAGCTCGACACGCTCCGACGCCAGGTGGCCCGGGTGGTCTCACTCGACCATGACGGGGTTGCGTTCGATCGGCTGTGCCAGGCCGACCCGGCGTTGGCGGCGGTGCATTCCCGGGCTCCGGGATTTCGGCCCGCGCTGTTCTACTCGCCGTACGAGGCTGCCGTCTGGTCGATCGTCAGCGCTCGCCGCGCCCGCAGTCAGGGGATCGGCTTACGCGCTCGGCTGGCCGAGCAGGCCGGCACGGCCTTCGACGTAGCCGGGGTGCGAACGCTCGCCGTGCCCAGCCCGAGCCGGCTGTTGCCGGTGGAGTCGCTCCCCGGTCTGCCGGCCGATCGGATACAGCAGCTGCACGCGGTCGCTGCGACGGCGCGAGACGGGAAACTGGAGGCGGACCGGTTGCGGGCTCTGCCGCCGGACGGCGCCCGGTCGGAGCTACAGCAGCTGCCTGGCATCGGCCCGTTCTACAGCTCGCTGGTCTTGATCCGCGCCTGCGGCCACGCCGACCTGCCGGCGCCGGAGGAGGGCCACTCCCGCGCCGCGATCCAGGAGGCGTACGGGATCGACCACGAGCTGAGCGAGGAGGAGCTGTTGACGATCTCGAACGGGTGGAAGCCGTTTCGGACCTGGGTGACGGTGATGATGCGGGCGTTGGCGGGGCGACCGCCACAATGACTTCATGCCCGAAGGGGACACCGTCTGGCGGGTCTGTCAGGGACTGAACCAGGTGCTGGCCGGCCGCGAGCTCAGCCGCTGCGAGTTCCGGGTGCCGGCCTTTGCCACCACCGACCTGACCGGTGTCGGCGTGCGGGAGGTGGTCTCGCGCGGCAAGCATCAGCTGTTCCGCTTCACCAACGACCACACCCTGCACACCCACTTCCGGATGGAGGGCACCTGGCGGATCCACCCGGCCGGTCGGAAGTGGTCCGGTGGGCCGGAGTTCCAGATCCGGGCGGTGCTGGCGACGCCCGAGCACTCCTGCGTCGGCTACCGGCTCCCAGTAGTCGAGCTGCTCCCGACCGCGGACGAGGACCAGGTGGTCGGCCACCTCGGTCCCGACCTGCTGGGCCCCGACTGGGACCTGGACGAGGCTGTCCGGCGCGTCGCCGCCGATCCCGCGCGCACCATCGGCGAGGCCCTGCTGGACCAGCGCAACCTGGCCGGCATCGGCACCTTCTATCGGGCGGAGCTGCTGTTCCTCCAAGGCATCCATCCTCGTACGCTGGTCCGCGACGTCGCGAACCTCCGCCGGCTGATCCAGCGCGGCCAGCAACTGCTGTTCGCCAACCGCTGGCGGTTGGAGCAGTCGACCACCGGCGACCTGCGACCGAACCGACGGACGTACGTCTTCGAGCGCCCCGGCCAGCCCTGTCGTCGCTGCGGCACCTCGATCCGTAGCGAGGAGTTCGGCCCGCTCACCCAGGAGCGACGCAGCTACTGGTGTCCCCGGTGCCAGCCGGAACGGTGAAATAATGGCCGACTGTGTCCTCGCTACCGTCGCTGCTGAGCGCCCGGGTCGAAGCCGTCACCGGCGTCGACCCTGAGCTACGGCCGGCCACCAAGCCGCAGTTCGGCCACTTCCAGTCGAACGTGGCCCTGCGCCTGGCCAACGCCGAGGGCCGGCGCCCCCGCGATGTGGCGACCGAGATCGTAGCGAAGCTGGAGATCGCCGACCTCTGCGAGCCGCCGGACATCGCCGGGCCCGGGTTTCTCAACTTCCGGCTGCGCACCGACGTGCTGGCCGCGGCGGTGACCGACCAGGTGGCGGACGCCAGCCCCGGCATCGTCCCGGCCGACCACTCGGAGACGGTGGTGATCGACTACTCGGCGCCCAACGTGGCCAAGCAGATGCACGTGGGCAACCTGCGGTCGACGATCATCGGCGACTGCTTGCACCGGGTGCTGGCTGCGGTCGGCCACCGGGTGATCCCGCAGAACCACATCGGGGACTGGGGCACCCAGTTCGGGATGCTGGTCGAGCAGATCATGCTCGACGGCACCGACGTGCTCAGCCTGGATCTGGCCGGGGCCGAAGCGGTCTACCAGCGGGCCAACGTCCACTTCAAGGCCGACCCGGAGTTCGCGAACGCCGCCCGCCGTCGGGTCGTCGCGCTGCAGGCCGGTGACGCGGAGACCCGCCAGGTGTGGCGGCAGCTGCTGGAGATCTCCAAGTCCGCCTTCAACGCCGCGTACGCCCGCCTCGGCGTCCTGCTGACCGACGCCGACCTGGCCGGCGAGTCGATCTACAACGACGACCTGGCCACCGTGGTCGCCGAGCTGGAGGAGTCGGGGATCGCGGTGATCGACGACGGCGCGCTGTGCGTCTTCGTCGAGGGGTTCAACGCGCCGATGATCGTGCGTAAGGCGGACGGTGGCTACGGCTACTCGACCACCGACCTGGCCGCGGTCCGGCACCGCGTACGCCAGCTGCACGCCGACCGGATCATCTACGTCGTAGGAGCCCCGCAGTCCTACCACTTCGACCAGGTCTTCGCTGTCTCCCGGCTCGCGGGCTTCCTGCCCGAGGGCGTACGCGCGGAGCACGTCGCCTTCGGCCAGGTACTGGGAGCCGACGGCAAGAAGTTCTCCACCCGGGATGGCACCGCCGTCACCCTGAACACCCTGCTGGACGCGGCCGAGGAGCAGGCCGCGCCGCCGGTGGCGATGGCCGCCGTCAAGTACGCCGACCTCTCCACCGGGCTGAACAAGGACTACGTCTTCGACGTCGGCCGCATGGTGCAGACCACCGGCAACACCGGCCCCTACCTGCAGTACGCGCACGCCCGGATGAGCCAGGTGCTGCGCAAGGCCGAGGCCGAGGGCTACGGCGAGCAGACCAAGGTGCTGGTGCTGGACGAGCCGGCCGAACAGGCCCTGGCCCTGCTGCTCACCCGCTTCGGCGAGACGGTCGACGAGGTCGCCGACACTCTGCAGCCGCACCGGCTGTGTGCCTACCTGTACGACCTGGCGGGGGCGTTGTCGATCTTCTACGAGCAGTGCCCGGTGCTGAAGTCCACCGGCGACGTCCGGGACTCCCGGCTGGCACTGTGCTCGGCCACCAAGCGGGTACTCGCGTCCGGGCTCAACCTGCTGGGGATCGAGGCCCTCGAGCGGATGTAGCGCTCAGCCGGGCCTGAGGGAGGTGGGTGCCGGGTTGGTCCGTCGGTCGCTGGCCAGCCAGGCGGCCCCGACGATGCCGGCGGTGTTCTGCAGCTTGGCCGGGACGATCTCCGATTTCAGCTTGAGCAGCGGCAGGAACTTGTCCGACTTCCGGCTCACCCCGCCGCCGACGACGATCAGATCAGGCCAGAGCAGGGCCTCCAGCCGCTCGTAGTAGCGCTGCAGGCGAACCGCCCACTCCTTGTAGGACAGGCCCTCGCGGTCCTTGGCACTGGACGCGGCCCGGGTCTCGGCGTCGTGGCCGTCGACCTCGATGTGCCCGAGTTCGGAGTTGGGGATCAGCACGCCGCGGTAGACGATCGCGGTGCCGATGCCAGTGCCGAGCGTAGTCAGGACAACCAGGCCGGGGTGGTCCTTGGCTGCGCCGTAGCGCACCTCGGCGACGCCCGCCGCATCGGCGTCGTTGACCAGCAGGATGTCGCGGCCGAGGTGGTCCTCGAAGATCTTCTCCGCCTCGGCGTCGATCCAGGACTTGTCTATGTTGGCGGCCGAGCGCGTACGCCCATGGGTCACCACCGCGGGGATGGTCACCCCCAGCGGTCCGTCGCCGATCTGGTCGGAGAAGTGGTCCACGATCTCGCCGACCACGGCCGCGACGTTCTTGGGCGTCGACTTCTCCGGCGTGGCGATCTTGAGCCGGTCGGTGATCATCTCGCCCGTGCTGAGGTCGACCGGCGCGCCCTTGATGCCGCTGCCGCCGATGTCGATGCCGAGTACGGGCTTGTTCTGGGCCGCGTCGTCGCTCATAGTTCGACCCTAGCGACCTTTCCCCCGGCATGGGGAGAGCCGGTGGGCCGCCTTGGCACACTGGGGCCCGTGAGGCCGATGCGGCTTGTCGCCGCGACCCGGATCGTCCCCGCTCCGGCCGAGGAGATCTTTGACCTGTTGGCCGATCCCGCACGGCATGCTGAGATCGACGGGTCCGGCACGGTGCGCGAGGTGCGCGGACGGCGTACGCCGGAGCGGCTCTCCCTCGGGGCGACCTTCGGCATGCAGATGCGCTGGGGTGCGCCGTACAAAATCCTCAACGAGGTGGTCGAGTTCGACGAAGACCGGCTGATCGGCTGGCGGCACTTCGCGGGCCACATCTGGCGCTACCGGCTCGAGTCGTTGGGGTCGGCGTCGACCAGGGTGACCGAGGAGTTCGACCCGCGGCCGTCGCGCTACCCGCGGGCGACCCAACTGCTCGGCTGGGAGCGACGCAATGAGCGGGCCATCGAGCAGACCCTGGCCAACCTGGTGGAGTGGGCCGCGGACCGCCGCTGAGCGGCGGCTAGACCAGGATCTCGTCCGGCAGCCCAGGTGCCGACTCAATCTCCAGCAGCGTCGCGATGAGCAGGACCATCTGCTCGTCCTCCGGAGTGGTCCGCCGTCCGTACGGCCCGCGGGCCCGGCCCAGCCCGATGGCAATGTTGACCAGGGCCAGCCGGTAGTCCGGGCCGGTCGGCGGCCCCAACTTGTCCAGCACGGCCAGCACCTGGCTCAGACCGGAGACCACCGGACGGTCGTCGAGCTCGAAGTCGAGCAACAGCCCCGTGCGGTCGCTGCTGGTCGAGGTGAGCAGCTGCCGGGCCGGCTCCGGCGTACGCAGCGCCACGCTCACTACCGTGTCCCAGAAGGCGGCCAGCTCGTCGGTGTCGAAGCGGGAGCACGTCCCGGCCAAGGCGCTCAGCACCCATAGCGGCCCCAGCTGCAGTGTGCGCAGCTCGTCGGAAGAGATGTTCACCGGTTGCTCACCGCCAAAGTCATCGGACGCGATGAACAACTATCCGTCGTCGATGCGGCGCTGGCAACCCTCAGGGTTGATCTGCTGGCGCGAACGACAGAGGGGGCGAGCCGCTAGCGAGTTGCCCGGATCTCTTAGGTCTAGCTTGGCTGGTCGGAAGGTAGGAGTTGACGTGGCCGAATCGGGAAGCGCTCTGATCTCCTAGGTATCAACGTCTTCGATTTCTGTTCGCATATTCTCTCGAGACCCAGGGTCGAGCGCGTAGCCCGATTCTCCGGGCTCATCTACCAGGAAGTCTGGCCTGCATAGCTCACCCGGACCGTAGCGCCTGAAGAAGACTTGACGAAACCTTGAGGTGTCGACCCTACGGCGTCACAGGCGACAACGCATTCGATGTCCTCCTCCGTATTCTTGACCAGCTTGAGGAAAGCCGGTTCCTTCGAATACATCGCGGCAGCGTGGTTTCCCAAGCCATAACAACCGTAATTGAGGATAATCCGCTTTGTCGTTTCGACCCTCAAATAGGAATGGGTTTCTCGTACGAACAATTTACGCCGTAGTCCCGGACGACCTGATTGTCCATCGCTACAGGTTCGAACGTTCGGGTCTCGCCGCTGGCATAGCGGGTTGGCCGTAATTGTGGCGGATCCCAGATTGCGATGTCCCTATCTTGCCATCAGCGACGCATGATCGGGCGGGCGACGAAGCCAATCACCAGGGCGGCGATCAGAAGCAGCAGGATCGCGGACAGCGCACCGGCCAGCGCCACCACTGAGATCACACAGGCTAGGGAGATGAACGCGGTTTGAGATCGGGTGGCCGACGCGAACCCGTGGGTAGCGATCGCCAGCCCAGCAAGCATGACGAAGGCGATCGACGTCAGGACCAGCACGAGCAGGTGGCGGCCACCCAGGGTCACGGCTCTCGTGTACCAGGACGCGTTGTCGAGCCAGGTGCCGGCGGCGATCATCCAGGCGATCGCGACCAGGTCTAGAGCCGCCAGCCCCCACA
>DASQUF010000160.1:0-7315 GCA_035641435.1 Propionibacteriaceae bacterium
GTCCCGGCCGTCCGAGTTGGCGAGCAGGCTGGCGACCGCCGCCGCCTTGTCCGCGCTGCCGTCGACCACCGCGCCCGGCACCGGCACCTCCTCGAACTCGCGGCAGATCCACGCGCGGCCCTCGCCGATGAACTCCAGCAGCTCGGCCCACTTCACCGCGCGGCCCGCGAACGGACGGCCGGTGACGTACCACTTGCCGAACTTGCGGACGGCGACGTAGGTGTAGACCGTCTCACCGGTCCGGCCCGGCTCGTCGAAATCGTGCTCGAACTTGATCACCGAGCCCTCGTCCGGCTCGCCGCCGAACCGCTCGACGATCGCGACCATGCTGGTGAACTTCGCCAGCATGTCCTCCAGGTCGGTGCGCATCTTCGCGATGCCTGACATGTCCACTGTGTATTTCTCCTTCGGGTTGCCGATCTTCTGCGGAACGTTGGTGTGCTTCGCGACCCACGCCACGTAGGTCGGGTACTGGGCGCGGAGCCGGTCCCAGTCGAGGCCCGCCTTGCCTTTCGGCGCGGGCTTGCTGGCCATCACGGTGATGTCCGGGTTGGCCGGGTCCACGGCGAACAGGTAGCCGGTGCCCCTCGGCACGTACTCGCTGGTCGACACGGTGATGTTCGGCCGATCAAAGGACGCCAGCGTGCTCGTCGGCGCGGGCCTGGCATCGCCGACGTACTCCGGCGGGACGTCGAACAGCTTCGCGATCAGGTCCACGCTGGCCTGCGACGGGGGCCGCAGCTCTACCTTGTCGACCAATTTCTGAAAGAAGCCGTAGGAGGTGTCGTCTTCCACGTCGTCGATCTCCTCGTCGTCGATGAAGGCGCCCTCGTTCTCGGACCACATGATCGCGTCGTCAGCCGCGTCGCCCACGTCAGCGCACCCGCGCGAGTCGTCGCCCGCACTGGGCGCGCTCGGCCACGTAGGTGATGTCGGCGGCGTCGGCGGGGCGGTAGTCGGCGCAGTCGTAGCCCTCCTCGGCCCAGCCCAGCGCCGCGAGCAGCGGGCGGACGCCGGACCACCAGCCGGGCGGCAACCCGTAGTTCACCCACATCTCGGGGGTGAACAAGCTGTACTCGCCGGGCTCGGTGACCAGCACGGTCTTGGGGTTGCGCGGATCGGTCTCGACCTGCACGAGCAGGCTGCGCGTCACGGGGATCTGCTCCATGGGGCCGTCCGCGTGGACGGGCATCATGTGGATCATGTGGACGCGGTAGCGGGTGGAGTCGCCGGGGGCGAACCACGCCCAGCCGGGGAAGCCGGACTGGCGGTGGCGCTCCAGCGCTTTCAAGACCTCGACCGCCTTGCGCATCTCGGTCACTGTCACCTCCTGGGGGGTCTGTGTAGCGGAACAACTCTGACACTAGCCGGTGCAAGGGCGGCTAGTCAACCCCCGACTGGGTTGCGCGTACAGGCAACCTTGCGGCACTCTGACCCCATGGTGGGCACCCGCACCGTGTGGGGATGCCTCCGGGCCGCCGCTGCCGCTGCTGCTCGACCTCTTCTCGCGGGCCGTCGTCGGGCCGCAGGTGCCCACCTTCGACGCAGTGCAGGACGCACGGGACTTGCCTTAACGAACCAGCCCCCGGCCAGTGGCCGGGGGCTGGTTCGCGTCTGGCCTCCTAGAACGGGACCGTGGTCTGCGACTCCACCGGCGCGGGCAGCGGACGCAGCGGCCAGTGCCCGGCCTCGGCCGCGACGCGGGCCGCGTCCTCGGCCTTGCCCTGCCTGCTCAGATAGCGCGCGTAATCGGCCGTCTGGGCGCGGTGCCAGTCGCGTTGCGCCTCCTGTAGCTCGGCGAGCGACAGGCCGCTGACCGGCGCGCGGGCGCCCATCTTCCAGGCCAGGCGGCAGGCCGCCAGGGTGTCGCCCTCGGAGGTGTGCGCGTCCTCGTCGGTGAGCACGATGCCGTACCGGCGGCAGGTGTTGATCAGCCTCCGGCCGCCCTTGCCCCGGACGAACTTCTCCAGCCGCTTGTCGATCACCAAGGGGTCGATGACCGGGCCGACTTCGCCGAGCCCGTCCGCCCATGCCTTCGGCAAGTGCCGCCGCAACTCGCGGTCGGTCATCGTCAGGTCGAACGGCGCGTTGTAAATCACCACCGGCTCACCACTAGACCAAGCCGCCGTCAGCCGGTCCCACATGGCAGCGACCACCTCGGCAGGATCGTCGCCGTGCGCGCGGGCGTGCTCGGTGGTGATGCCGTGGACCTTGGCCGCGCCCTCGGGGATCTCCACGCCGGGGTCAGCGAGCCAAGAGGTGGAGGACTCCAGGCCCTTCGCCGAGACGGTGATCCAGGTGCCGGTGACGATGCGGTCGGTCTCGACGTCGGTACCGGTGGTCTCGAGGTCGAAGCCGTGGAGCAGCCCGGACAGCCAGGGTGCGTAGAGCGTCACTGGACCCGCACCCCCGCCACCTTGTCCCACGTCCGCATGTCCACTGAGGAACTCAGGTCATGACCCTCGGTGACGAACACGACCATCGCGGCCGTGTACGTTGCCGCCGCGTTCGCGAGAGTGGCGTGCACCTGCGCGGTTCGCAGGGCCAGTGTCACCCCTTCGACGTCCGGCGCGTCGGTGGCATTAGCCAGCCACTTCTCCGCCGCCTGGTAGTGCTCAGGGCCGGTCACGCGCTCACCTCGAAGACGTGCCACACGAGCGTCGAGGGCACCACGGTGCCGAGGTAGGTGGCACCGTCGGGAATGGGGTCACCAGTGGCGACGACCGCGAACCGACGAGTCTCTACGCCCTCGGCGTCCTTCTGGTCCATCAGGTCCAGGTCGGTTTCGAACCACAGCACGATGTCGCCGCGCTGGTGGCCGACGTGGCGGATCACCGCGCCCTTCGGCATCGGCTTGGAAGTGACCGCACGGAAGTCGGCGAAGGTGACCTTCAGCATCGTGTTCGTCATGCTGGGGCATCCTCCGGCAGCTCGGCCTCCCCGGCGAGCGCGGCCCGCCAGCGGCGCTCGGTGATGTCGCCGGTGCCGTTGTCGGCCGCGAGTCCGGCCATAGCGGCGGCTGAGGCGCCCGCAAAGTACGGCATGGCGCGGCTCAGCATCTCCTGCTCGATGACGGGGCTGGACGCGACGCGGGCCAGCCGGACATAACACAGCGCGTCGGCCAGCATCCTCGGGCCGTCGAGCAGTTCCGGCTCGGGCTCGGGCAGCTTGTCGGGCTCGGGAATGTGCCAGAACGCCGCGCACGGGCACGTGTTGCCGAAGTCGAGACTGGGCACCGAGCTGATGGTCAACTCGACGGTGCAGTCACCCTCAGGCGCATGCGCACGGTAGGGGTGGTGACAGCGGCCACAGGGGCACCCCGGCGGGATCTGGTCAGGTTCGGACATACGTACCTCCCGGTTTGTCAGCTGACGGGCGCGCCGATGCGCGCCCGTTCGTTCGTGATCAGCCGGTCGAACGGCAGCGCGACCTCGCCCTTACCGTTGATCCAGCGCTCGGCGGTGTCCTCCTCGGACCCGGCGAAGCCGACAGCGGCAGCGTCCACACCGTGCGCGCTGAGCACAGCGGCGATCACCGACTGGCGGGCTTCCAGGCCCTCGTAGACCTCCATGTCAGCGGTGTTTGCGGCCAGCAGGTGCACCATCACCACCGGACGATCCTGGCCCGGCCGGTGCAGGCGCTTGCGGGCCTGGAGGTAGTCCGACAGCGAGTAGCCCAGCGAGTACCAGACCGCGACGCGGGCGCGGGTGAGGTCCACACCAGTGCCACCGGACTGGATCTGCACGCCCACCACGTCGGCGTCCGGGGTCATCTCCGAGTCCACGGTGAGCCCGTCGCTCCGGCGGCCGGACACCTCGGCGTAGCGCAGCCCGGCCGCCGCCGCGATCTCGGCCACCGCGTCCAGGTCAGGCCGGAAGCGGCAGAACACCACGACCGGCTCCGCCGCCTGGGCCGGGTCATCGCTGGAAACACAGCCCACCTCGTCGAGCACGTCCGCGAGCAGCTCGGCCTTGCCCCTCGAGACGCGGACCTTGTTGCCGTCGTCGTCGGTGACCGATCCGCCGGTGAGCTGCTGGAGCCGCAGCAGCCGCACCATGACGTTGGCCGGAGTGACCGTGGTGGTACCACCCTCGGGGTGGCCCTCGCCTGGCCCGTTGAGGCTCGCCCACAGCTCGGGGTCCAAGTCCATGCCGATGCGGTCCAGCTCGGCGTCCAGCTCGGACAGGCCGGACAGGTCGGCCGCGCCGGTGAAGCCGGACAGGTCGGCCCACAGCTCACGGTCGATCGCGTCGTACACCTTGCGAGCCTTGGGCTCGAGGTCGAACTCGCGGGTGACGTCGGTGATGGCGGGCAGCTTGAGATCGACCGTGGGCCGGTAGGTGATCGAGAAGAACTTGGCGGCCAGGTCCTCGATGTTCTTCACGCCCACGATGTGGTAGTCGCCCAGCGGGCCGGTGATCGCGTAGCGCGAACGGAACAGAGTCCAGCTCATGCCGAAGATGCCGGGATCCAGCGCCCGGAAGATCCCGAAGCAGTCAAGCGGGGTCTGCGGCATCGGCGTGCCGGTCAGCCCGATGCGCCGCCCGGTGAAGTCCACCCATCGCGCCAGGTTCTTCGACACGGTCCCGTTGTGTGCCTTGACCCGGTGGATCTCGTCGTACACGGCGACGTCGATGCGGGCGGGGGGACGCCAGGAAGCCCACGGCTCGTGCGCCAGCGCCTCGTAGTTGATGACGGCCGCGTGCACCGGGGCGCCACAGGTGCAGTCGAACAGGCATTCCTCAGCCTCGTGCAGGCGTTCGCTGAGACTCAAGGACACAAAGCCCCGGCGCGCTCGCTTCGACGGCTTCAGGCCGGACACGATGTGCCAGCCCTGCGCGGAGAACTTGCGGACCTCGCGTGGCCACACGCCGCGCACCTTCGACGGGCACACGATGATCACCCTCTGCGCCTCGGTCCGGTTGACCGTGGCGATCGCCGCGAGGGTTTTGCCGCCGCCCATGACGATCGCGTGCAGGCTCGCCGACGCGTGGCTGCCGAACTCGACAGCGCGGCGCTGGTGCGGGCGCAGGCTCCACTCCGGCTTGATCAACCCGGCCTCGGCGAACTCGGGCAGCGGCGCGGACTCGTCGAGCAGCGCGAGCAGGTCGGCCTTGCCGTGGTGCTCGGCGGCGAGCGCGGCCACGCGCGGGCTCACCTGGGCGTGGCTGCCCTCCAGCGCGGCGAGCAGGTTGGCGGCGTTGGTGGGAGTGGCCGCGAAGCGCCACACCCACACGCCAGACTCCTTGGCGGGCTTGCCGCCCAAGACCTTGAACGTGTCCTTGTAGGCGTAGGGCGCGGTGGCCCCGATCTTGCCGTCGGCGAGCACGCGCAGCACGGGCACGGCGCCGGTGGACGGCGCCGTGCGTGCGGGTGGTGCCTCGGACTCCGGCTCGGGCGGCAGGATCAGCCCGGCGGCGGCCAGGTTCGAGCGGGACAGGACGCGGTGCGCGGTGCGGGCCTGACGTACAGACAGGGGGCCGCCGCGCTTCACCAGGCTGGCGAGTGCGGCGGCGTGGCTGATCTCGGAGTACGGCACCACGTTCGCGTCGAGCGCGGCCACCAGGGTCGCGCCGACGGCGGCGATGCGGTCGAGGTGTCCGGTGCTCACAGGTGCAGGCCTCCGTGGAAGTCGTGGCCCTGGATGACGATGCCGGTGACGATGCCGGTGACGGTGCCGGTGATGACGTTCTGGGGCCGGGTCAGGCAGCGGTAGCAGATGTCGCCGTGCTCGTCGCAGCGCCAGCCGTGCACCGTGGTCATGTGCTTGCGGATCACGCCGAGCCGTTCGTCTCGCGTCATGTTCACCGAGACAATGAAGTCGCCCTCGAAGGTCTCGCCACAGCGGTCGCAGAAGATGCCGAGCTGGCACGGGTACAGCTCGCCCTCGTCCATCGCGGCGGCGCGCACCACGTCGGCGATGCTGGCGTCATTGGCGGTCGGGTCGGTTATCTCAAGCCCCCTTGTCGATCTTGGCTATGGCGTAGCTCACTCACCGGCAGCCTGCCGGGGCTCGGCGCGGATCTCGAAGTCCTGGCCGTTGAACTCGGGACTGGTACGCCGCACGTGGTTGACCACCTTGGCGAGCACGTCAGTGCGCAGGTCCCCGGCCAACCGCTCGAAGTCGGTGTGCAGCTTGTCGACCTGGCCGGTCAGCTTCCAGTGCGCCCAGGAGGTCAGCAGCTCCAGGCCCTCATCACCGGAGGAGCCGTGCTCGGTCAGCAGGCGGATCAGCTTGCGCTGTTGGGAGGAGGTGGGCGGCGGCAGGTCGCTGTCCTTGACGCCGACCTCGCGCAGCAGGTGGCGGGTCCAGGCGTAGGTCAGCCGGTTGAGGTAGCCGACGACGACCGTGCTGGCGGTGGTGTCGATCGCGTTGGCGGCCTCGGCGGCATTCCACTCGTCGGACCACGGGACCGGCCAGGCGGCGCGCTCGGTGCGGGCGGCGTTCCAGGCGTCGATGAACCGGGCCACCATGTGGCTGTCGCCACGCGCCAACGAGTCGACGTTCAGGTCGCAGGTCACGCCTTCTCCCTCCAGACAGAGTCGCAGCCGTCGAGCGCGCACGACCGGTTGACCCACTTGACTCGGCCATCGTGGAAGGCGGCGCCGATCAGGTGGAAGTCCTGGTGGCCGCGCTCGCAGTCGGTGTAGGCGGCGAACGGCCGGTCGAGGTTGATCGGGACGCCCGGCATGCTGGCGCCGGGGGTGGCGCCACGGCCGGTACGCCACGGTGCCATCCGGGACGGCCTCGTCCCGCTGGGAGATCAGGGCGCCGATCGCGACGCTGGCGTCCTCGGGGTTCATGCGACGACCGAACGGCGTGGCAGTACCACGACGCCGGGGAAGGCCGAGCAGGTAGAGGCCCAGCAGGATCAAAGCGCCCGCGAGAGCGAGGCTGGATAAGGCCACGGTGCCGATCAGCACGCCGAGGGCGATGCCCATGATCAGTTTCGGGCCGATGGATCTGGTGGCCAAGGGATCCTCCAGTGGATGAGACGGAACTCGTTTAGGTTAGCCGATCACCCACCGGCTAGTCAATCACCAGACGGCGTGTCGTCCTCGAAGGTGAACTTCTCCAGGAACGCCACCAGGAAGTAGGCGCCGGTGGCCAGCAGCAGCGTCCACGCGGGCACCGCGCGGTGTTCTACGCCAGTGAGCAGCCACACCACGAAGCCGACGATGACGATCGCATACGCCACAGCTCGGCCCGGCTTGCTCGGCCGGTACCGGAACCGCAGGCGCGCCAGCCGCCCGGACATCAGTTCAGCCACTTCGGACCGGCGGTGTTCTCGACCCCGGCGGTCGTCGCGTCCTC
>DASQUF010000161.1:0-4808 GCA_035641435.1 Propionibacteriaceae bacterium
CATCCCGAGCTGCGTGGACTTCCGGGCGGGCTGGGTAGCCGATCACGCGGCGCTGCTGGACCAGCTGAGTGCGGAGATCGGCTGGGAGCAGCACGAGATCACCCTGTTCGGCCGGACAGTGCCGACGCCGCGGCTGACCGCCTGGATCGGCGACGTCGCGTACGGCTACTCCGGCGTGGTCAACCAGCCACGGCCGTGGCCGGACGCGCTGACCGCGCTTCGGCAGCGACTGCGCGACGAGCTCGGGGTCGAGTTCAACTCCTGCCTGGCCAACCTCTACCGGGACGGCGCGGACTCGATGGGCTTCCACAGCGACGACGAGCCGGAGCTGGGTCCGGCGCCGACCATCGCCTCGGTCAGCCTGGGGGCTCGACGACGCTTCGTGCTGCGGCACCGCACGACGCGGCAGCGCTGGTCCTGGGACCTCGGCGGGGGCGACCTGCTGGTGATGCGGGACGAGTCGCAGCGCGACTATGCGCACGCCGTGCCGAAGACCGCTCGCCCCGTCGGTCCGCGGATGAACCTCACCTTCCGCGAGTTCAGCGGCTGATTCGCAGAATCTCCCTTCAGACGGCACTCCGCACGCCAGGTGGCGCTCGATCTGTCGGCCGAAAGCTCTTCTGACGGGAGATTCTGCGAATTCCGCGGTCGCCGTTAACATCGCGGGCCGTTTCTGGGCCTTCCCGAGTGTGGGAACAAATTTCGGCGAGATCGCTCGCCTCCTCGATGCCCAAGGTGTCGTCAGCCGGCGCACGCACCCAGAGCTGGACGCCACGCTGCGGTACCTCGCCGGCAAAGGCGCTCTGACGCGGGTGCTGCCCGGCGTGTACGCCTCTCCTCCGGCCGCGTCGTCTCTCCGGGTGCGGATCGCGGCTCTGATGGCCTACGAGCCGGACGCGATCTTGACCGAGGCCGCGGCCGCGAGCGTCTCCTTCTGGCCCGACATCAAGGTCGGCACGATCACCTGCGCTGTGCGCCACCGTCGGCGGCCGCCACGGGGCTTCAACTTCTCGCGTCGGATGATTCCTGACGAACTGGTCATCGACCGGCCGGGCCTGCGCTACACGTCCGTGGCGCTGACGGCCCTGGACCTGTGCGAGACCCACGGCGGCGATGCGATCGACCATGCACTGCGGCGGCGACGGACCACCCTGTCCCACCTTCACCGGGCCATGGAGCTCACGGCGGACCGCGTCGGCAACCGGGTCCGCCGCGAACTGCTGCTCGACTCCCGCGACGAGCCGTGGTCGGCGGCGGAACGGCGGCTGCACCGACTGCTCCGGGCGGCCGGCATCACCGGCTGGAAGGCCAACCAGACCGTTCTGGTGGACGGCTCAACCTACTGCCCAGACGCGCTGTTCCGTAGTGTCCGGCTGATCCTCGAGGTCGACGGTCGGGAGTTCCACTCCGAGCCCGAGGTCTTCGAGGCGGACCGCTTGCGGCAGAACCTGCTCGTGCTCGACGGCTGGTGCGTGCTCCGCTTCACCTGGGCGATGCTCGAGGAGCGTCCGGACGAGGTGGTGGCCATGGTGCGCAGTGCGCTGGCCATGCTGGCGGCGGCCTAGATTCGCAGGATCTCCCTCCAGTGACGCCGTGCCGGCTGACCTCAGGCGTGGACCCGTCGGCAGGCTTCACACTGGAGGGAGGTTTTGCTACTCAGGCCTCGATGGCGGCGGCGAACTGGGAGCAGTAGAGCGCGAAGTACGCGCCGCGGGCCTCCAGCAGGTCCTGATGGCTGCCCTGCTCGACGATCTGGCCGGCCTCCATCACCAGGATCACGTCGGCGTCGCGGATGGTGGACAGCCGGTGCGCGATGACGAAGCTGGTCCGGTCCGACCGCAGCCGGGCCATCGCCCGCTGCACCAGCACCTCGGTCCGGGTGTCCACCGAGCTGGTCGCCTCGTCCAGGATGAGCAGCGCCGGGTCGGCCAGGAAGGCGCGGGCGATGGTGATGAGCTGCTTCTCACCCGCACTGACGTTGCTGCCCTCCTCGTCGATCACCGTCTCGTAGCCGTCGGGCAGGGCGTGCACAAAGCGGTCGACGTACGTCGCCTCGGCCGCCGCTCGGATCTCGGCCTCGGTGGCGTCCGGCCGCCCGTACGCGATGTTGTCCCAGATGGTGCCGTGGAACAGCCAGGTGTCCTGCAGCACCATCCCGATCTCACCGCGCAGCACGGATCGCGGAACCTGAGAGACGTCGACCCCATCGAGGGTGATCCGGCCGCCGTCCAGCTCGTAGAACCGCATGATCAGGTTTACCAGGGTCGTCTTGCCCGCCCCGGTCGGTCCGACGATCGCCACGGTGCTGCCAGGCTCGGCCACCAGCGAGAGATCGGTGATCCCCCAAGGCTTGTACGGGGGATCAAGGGGGTCGTCCCCCTTGCTCAGACTCCGCCGGTCCTTCTCGTAGGCGAAGGTCACGTGCTCGAACGCCACCCGGCCCCGGGTCGGCGGCAGGGCGCCGGTCGCCTCGACCGACTCCTCCTCCTCGTCCAGCACCTCGAAGACCCGCTCGGCCGAGGCCACGCCGGACTGCAGCAGGTTGGCCATCGACGCCAGCTGGGTCAGCGGCTGGGTGAACATCCGCGAGTACTGGATGAAGGCCTGGACGTCGCCGAGCATCATGGTGCCGCTGGCCACGCGTAGGCCGCCGACCACCGCGATCACCACGTAGTTCAGGTTCCCGATGAAGAACATCGTCGGCATGATCAGGCCGGAGACGAACTGGGCGCCGAAGCCAGACCGGAACAGGCTGTCGTTACGGGTCGCGAACTGCGCCTCGACCTCGCGCTGTCGACCGAACACCTTGACCAGCGAGTGGCCGGTGAAGGCCTCCTCGATGTGCCCGTTGAGCTCGCCGGTCGCCTTCCACTGAGCCATGAAGAGCCGCTGTGACCGTTTGCCGATCACTGCAGTGACCAGCACCGACACCGGGATCGTGACCAGCGCGATGACGGAGAGGAGAGGGGAGACGACGATCATCATCGCGGTGACCCCGACCACGGTGAGCAACGAGGTGAGCAGCTGGCTCAGCGTCTGCTGCAGCGCCTGTGACACGTTGTCGATGTCGTTGGTCACCCGGCTCAGCAGCTCACCGCGAGTCTGCCGGTCGAAGTACGCCAGCGGCAGCCGGTTGATCTTGGCCTCGACCTGGTTGCGAAGGTTGTAGACCGACCGTTGCACCGCCCCGTTCAGCAGGTAGCCCTGCAGCCACATGAACAGCGAGGCGACGACGTAGAGCGCCAGGGCCAGCAGCAGCAGCCGGCCCAGCGCGCCGAAGTCGATGCCCTGCCCGGGCACCACATCCAGCCGGGAGACCAGGTCGGCGAACGTGTTGTTGCCCTCGGCCCGCAGCTCGGCGACCGCCTGCTCCTTGCTGATGCCCGGGCGCAGGCTCGCCCCGATCGCGCCGGTGAAGATCACGTCGGTGGCCCGGCCCAGCAGCAGCGGTCCGATGACGTTGAAGGCGATGCCGACGACGGCCAGCACGACGACGCCGACCAGCACCAGCCGCTCCGGCGCCAGGTGCCCGAGCAGGCGCTTGAACGACGGCAGGAAGTTCAGCGACTTCTCGCCCGTGCCCTGCGGGTGCATCATCCGGCCGCCCATCCCACCGCCCTGCGGTCCGTACTTGGGCCGCTCCGGGGCCTTGGGCGCCTCTACCGCCTGGGGCTTCGTCTGTCCGGTGGCGCTCATGCCGCGGCCTCCGTCGCACTCAGCTGCGAGTCGACGATCTCCGCGTACGTCGGGCATGTCTCGAGCAGCTCGTCATGGGTCCCGGTGCCGACGACCTCGCCGTGCTCCAGCACCACGATCTGGTCGGCATCGGAGATGGTCGCGACCCGCTGCCCGACGATGATCACGCAGCGGTCCCGGGTCTCGGCCTTGAGCGCCGCCCGCAGCCGGGCGTCGGTGGTCACGTCGAGTGCGGAGAACGAGTCGTCGAAGACGTAGATCTCCGGCTGCTTGACCAGGGCCCGGGCGATCGAGAGCCGCTGCCGCTGCCCGCCCGAGACGTTCGTCCCGCCCTGGGTGATCGACGTTTCGAGCTGGCCCGGCATGGCGCGGACGAAGTCCTCGGCCTGGGCGACCCGGAGCGCTTGCCAGAGCTCGTCGTCGGTGGCGTCCGGGTTGCCGTAGCGGAGGTTGCTGGCCACCGTGCCGGAGAACAGGAACGGCTTCTGCGGCACCAGGCCGATCCGACTCCACAGCAGGTCGGCATCGGTGTCGCGTACGTCGACCCCGTCCACCCGGACAGTGCCGCCGGTCGCGTCGAACAGCCGCGGGATCAGCGAGATCAGCGTGGACTTGCCGGCTCCGGTGGAGCCGATGATCGCCGTGGTCTGTCCCGGCCGAGCGACCAGGTTGATGTTGCGCAGCACGGGCGTCTCGGCTCCCGGATATGTGAACTCGGTGTCGGCGAACTCCACGGTCGAGGTCAGCGGCAGGCTGGTCACCGGCTCGGTCGGCAGCACCACCGACGACTCGGTCTCCAGCACCTCGCCGATCCGGTCCGCCGACACCGCCGCGCGCGGCGCGATCATCAGCAGGAACGTGGCCATCATCACCGCGAACAGGATCTGGATCAGGTAGGTGAGGAACGCGGTCAGCGAGCCGACCTGCATCTCGCCGTCGACGATCCGCTGTGCGCCGAACCAGAGCACAGCGACGCTGGAGATGTTCAAGATCAGCATCACGATCGGGAACAGCGAGGCCTGCAGTCGGCCCACCGTGGTCGCGACGGCGGTCAGCTCGCCGTTCGCCTTGGCGAAGCGCGTGGTCTCGTATGGCTCGCGGACAAAGGCCCG
>DASQUF010000162.1:0-4149 GCA_035641435.1 Propionibacteriaceae bacterium
ATGTTCTACACCGGGGCCTCGACCATCCCCGAGCTCCAGGAGCGCGGGTCCTTCGTCCGGATCACCTCGGCCGGGCTCCGCGAGTCGCACCCGCACGACATCCAGATGACGGTGGAAGCCCCCAACTACTCGGGTTAGAAGACAGTCGGGTAGGGAGTGTCCCGATCCGATCCTGGACGACGAGTGCGGTGACGCCTCCCTTATTGGCGCTTCCTGTGCAATCGTTGGCGTCACCGAGCGAGGAGGAAGGTCGGATCCTCAGGACACGACCGGGCGCGAGGCGACAAGGAGAAAAATGTTCGAGGTAGGCCGCAGCAAACGGGCCGAGCAGGCATTCGCATTCGACGACATCACCATCGTCCCGTCCCGCCGCACCCGCGGCGAGGAGGAGGTGTCGCTGTCCTGGCGGATCGACGCGTACTCCTTCGACTTTCCGCTGATCGCGGCGCCGATGGACTCGGTGATGTCGCCTGCGACCGCGATCCTGCTCGGCAAGCTCGGCGGGCTCGGCGTGCTCAACCTCGAGGGATTGTGGACCCGCTACGACGATCCGGAGCCGCTGCTGGAGGAGATCGTCGCGGTCGAGGATCCGATGGAGGCCACCCGGGCGATGCAGGCGATCTACGCCGAACCGATCAAGCCGGAGCTGATCGGCAAGCGGGTCGCCGAGATCCGCGAGGCCGGCGTGCCGGCGGCCGGTTCCCTGTCGCCGCAGAACACCCAGGCGTACGCGCAGGCTGTGGTCGACGCCGGGGTCGACTTCTTCGTCATCCGCGGCACCACCGTCTCGGCCGAGCATGTCTCCTCCGATCTGACCCCCCTCAACCTCAAGCAGTTCATCTACGACCTGGACGTACCGGTGATCGTCGGCGGCTGCGCCACCTACCCCGCCGCCCTGCATCTGATGCGGACCGGGGCGGCGGGGGTGCTGGTCGGCTTCGGCGGCGGTGCGGCGTACACCACCAAGTCCGTGCTCGGGGTGGCCGTGCCGATGGCGTCGGCGGTGTCCGACGTGGCCGCCGCCCGGCGGGACTATCTCGACGAGTCGGGCGGCCGCTACGTGCACGTGATCGCCGACGGGTCGGTGCTGAAGTCCGGCGAAATCGCCAAGGCTATCGCCTGCGGCGCCGACGCAGTGATGGTCGGCTCGCCGTTGGCCAAGGCCGAGGAGGCGCCCGGTCGCGGCTTCCACTGGGGGCCCGAGGCCTGGCATGCCAACCTGCCCCGGGGCGAGCGGATGCACGTCGACACGGTCGGCACCCTGGAGCAGATCCTGCTCGGCCCCTCCACCGTGCCCGACGGGACCATGAACCTGGTCGGAGCACTGCGCAAGTCGATGGCCACGACCGGCTACACCGAGGTCAAGGAGTTCCAGCGGGTGGAGATCGTCGTCGGCTGACCCCTCCTCGCTGAGTGGTGGCCGGGCCCGGGAACCCCGCTTCGCAACTTCCTCTTGGAGGCGGCCGTCGGCCGTTCCGCTACTGCTCCAGGCTCATCAGCCAGGCCAGCAGGTAGCTTTGGCTGTTGCCGTCGTCGATCCACTTCTCGTCGAGGTTCATCGCAACCGCCAAGGCCGCCCGGCGCTGCTCCTCCCCGGCCAGTGCGGCGTACATCAAGAGGTAGTCACCGAACTTCTGCTCGAACTTCCCGCCGGTCGCCTCGGTCACATTGGCCTCGATCCGGGCCGGATCTCCAGCCAGGTAGATCGACTCCGGGCTCATCGGGATGACCAGGATGCCCAGCATGGCCGCTGGTTCCGGGGAGAACCAGGTCGCGTAGTCACGCTTGCCGCCCCAGTTGAGCGCGACAATCTGGTGGCCGTACCCGGTGTACGCAGGCTGGCTGCGGTCGAAGTTGGTCCAGTAGGCCAGTCCGGACGCCGCCTCGCTGGACTGCAGCCAGGTCGCCTCGGTCTCCAGGGCGGCGTTCCCCCGGGCACGGGCCCACAGGGCCAGGCCGGTCCACGCGGTGACTGCCTCCGAGCTGGACTCCTGGTTGTTGCCGTCCCCGAACGGTGCGGTGCCGGAGGCCCAGGAGTGCCCGGCGTATGCGTCGAAGGTGCGCTGGTCGGGGAACAGCCCGTTGCCGGCCGAGGATGCGATGTCGGCGGCCAGGAGGTCGAGCACCGGCGCGTACCGGGCGGCCAGATCGGGGTCGTCGGCGGTGAGCACCCCGGCCGCATAGAGGAAGTAGCCGTAGTGGAAGTGATGGTCGTTGAACTCCTCCGAGCCGAAAGACGGGGTCAGGCCGACTACCCCCCGGCCCCGTGCGTCGTAGACGAAGCAGAAGGCCTGCCGTTGGGCACAGCCCTGCGGATCGGTCCACTGATCCAGGGCCTCGGTCAGCTTGGCGCGCAGCGTGACAGCCGGTTCGGCGGCTCCAACCTGTTCGGCCAGTTGGTAGAGCATCGCCGTCCGGTAGAGCGCCTTGCCTCCGAAGTAGGTGTCGGCCGGGAACGGCGGCAGGTCTGCGGCGTCGCGGGTCACCTGCTCCGTCAGTGTCTTCCGGTCGGCGGCGCTCAGCCGGGACAGGTCGAGCGCACCGGTCGGCTCGCGCCGAGGAGAGGTCCATTCCAGCACCCGCCCGGCGCAGAGCCGGAGGGTGCCGTAGATGCTGGGGTAGCTGCCCAGGTCGCACCGCTGGGTGTCGAGGCCGTTCTGCTGGTGCGGCATGGCGGCGAAGGCCGTATCGCCTTTGCCCTGGTAGGTCAGGGTGGTGGTGACCACCTCTTCGCCGACCGCGTAGTCCAGGCCTCCGCCGCTCACCGGCTGCTGAGCCAGCTGGGCCAGGCGGTCGGCCGATCCGTCGGCGGGGATCGGGAACCACGTCGCGCTCGCCCCGGCAGGCAGGGTCAGCGTCCCGCCGTCGACCGTGCCGTCGCTGACCACCAGCCCGTACGTGGAGCCGTCAGCCTCGGCGGTCCAGAAGTCGCCTCCCGACATGAAGGTCAGCGGGATCCGGACCGTCCCGGCCACCTCGGCGGTGTAGCGCACGAACGGCGAGCCCTGGACGATGGTCGTCCGGCCGCGCAGCGATCTATCGGCGGCAAACCCATCCAGCGTGACGGTGAGCGCATCGTAGGAGCTGACCACGTTGTCGACCGCGCCGGTATCCACCGCCACAGCCGGAGCGAAGCCGCCGCCGATCGTCTTCTCGCTCACGGTGACCTTGGGTAGACCGAAGGCGAAGCCCCCTGCGGTCAAGCCAAAGGACAGCGGCAGGGGGAACACCGGCTGGGGTTCCTCGCCGAACACCAGCCCGGAGAACCACCGGTTGGTCGGCGGTACCAACCCCGCAGCCAGTCGGGCCGGCGGCAGTTCCTTGAGCGTTCGGTGCACCATCCCGGCCACCAGCGGCTCCACCTGTTCGCGCGGGAAAGCCGGCGTGGGCGAGGTGGCACTGATGCCGGCCGGGGTGCAGCCCGCCACGACGACCAGTGCGAGGCTCGCGGCGAGGGCGCGTGCCCGGCTCACGCCAGCCCGACCTGTCGCAGCGTGCTGAACGCCAGGTCCGAAACTCCGGCTAGGGGACCGTCGTCGCGCAGCTCCACCGTGGCGACCACTGGCGTACCCGGCTTGGTCATGTCGCCCAGCTCATCGCGGACCAGGTCCGGGCTGTCCACCCTGATCTCGGTGGCCGCTTGCCCGTTGTCCGTGGCGACCTCGACCGAGCTGACCCGGCCGTCGATGCTGCGGTTGTTGGGTAGCAGGATCGACACTCGGGCGCCGTCGGTCACGCGTTCGTAGTCACGAGGGGTCAGCAGGTAGCGCGCGTCGACGAATTGGGAGTCGACCACGGTGATCTTGGCGAACGGCTGGTTTGTGGCCAGCGCGTTGCCGAGCCGGGCCTCAAGATCACTCACCTGACCCGCCACCGTGGCCTTGTAGGTCAGCGTCCCCTTCTCGGTGTTCACGTCGTAGGCCTCCGAGCTCTGAATCTTCAGGCCGTTGGCCAGGTCCTGCTGCAGACCGACGCTGAGGATGGTGAAGAGCTTCTGCCCGGTCTGGACGGTGTCGCCGTCCTCGACGTACTGGTTGATGACCGTGCCACCGTACGCCGCGCCCACCAGGTACGTGTCGGCGCTGATGGTGGCGGTCAGGCTGGCGGCTCGGGTCTGCCGCTGGTTGAACACCAGCGTGAGTACGGCGA
>DASQUF010000163.1:0-19490 GCA_035641435.1 Propionibacteriaceae bacterium
ATCGGTGAGGGCGCCGTCCGGGACGACCGCGGGGCGGTGCGTCGCGCCGCGGAAGCCCTGGCGGCGGCGGGCCTCGCCCCGGTCGCCCTGGCCGAGAAGGAGGGACTGGCGCTGGTCAACGGGACCGACGGGATGCTCGGCATGCTGGTCCTGGCCCTGGCCGACCTCCGGCGGCTGGTCACCACCGCCGACATCACGGCGGCGATGAGCATGGAGGGCCTGCTGGGCAGCGACGCCGTCTTCGCCGCGGACCTGCAGGCTCTCCGGCCCCAGCCGGGACAGGCCCGGTCGGCCGCCAACCTCGCCGCGGTGATGGTGGACAGCCCGATCCGGGAGAGCCATCGCACGCACCGCTGCACCCGGGTGCAGGACGCCTACTCGCTGCGCTGCGCCCCGCAGGTCGCCGGCGCAGCGCGCGACCTGCTCGACTACGCCACGACGGTGGCCGAGCACGAGCTGGCCTCGGCGATCGACAACCCGGTGGTCACCCTCGACGGCCGGGTGGAGTCCAACGGCAACTTCCATGGCGCCCCGGTCGCGTACGTGCTCGACTTCCTGGCCGTCGTGGTCGCCGACCTGGCCAGCATGGCCGAGCGGCGCACCGACCGCTTCCTGGACCCGGCCCGCAACAACGGACTGCCGGCCTTCCTCGCCGACGACCCTGGCGTCGACTCGGGGCTGATGATCGCCCAGTACACCCAGGCGGCGATCGTGGCGGAGCTGAAGCGGCTCGCCCAGCCCGCCTCGGTGGACTCCATTCCCAGCTCGGCGATGCAGGAGGACCACGTGTCGATGGGCTGGGCCGCCGGTCGCAAGCTACGGCGGGCGGTCGACGGGCTGACCCGGGTGCTGGCGATCGAGCTGATCACCGCGGCCCGCGGGCTCGAGCTGCGCGCTCCGCTGGCTCCGGGACCCGCAACGGGAGCGGTGGTCGCCGCGCTCCGGGCGGCCGGCGTTCCCGGTCCCGGCCCGGACCGCTGGCTGTCGCCCGAGATCGACGCCGCGGTGGCCCTGGTGGCCGCCGGCGGCGTCGTGGCCGCCGCCGAGTCGGTTACCGGCCCGCTGCACTAGTTCCAGCAAGGGGGCGACCCCCTTGGACCCCCGCGGGCGTGCAGTGCTCTTAGTTTGTTGGACACGCCCCGTAACGGCGAAGGAGATTGGAAATGGAAGGCGCCCGTCCGGTCCGCGCCGCGCGCGGGACCACCCTGACCGCGAAGTCGTGGGCCACCGAAGCCCCACTGCGGATGCTGCAGAACAACCTGGACCCGGAGAACGCCGAACGCCCCGACGACCTCGTGGTCTACGGCGGCACCGGCCGGGCCGCCCGCGACTGGCGGTCCTACGACGCCATCGTGCGGGCGCTGACCACCCTGGAGGGCGACGAGACCCTGCTGGTGCAGTCGGGCCGACCGGTCGGGGTGGTGCGAACCCACGAATGGGCGCCTCGGGTGCTGATCGCCAACGCCAACCTGGTGCCGGACTGGGCCAGCTGGCCCGAGTTCCGCCGGCTGGAGGCGCTCGGGCTCACCATGTACGGGCAGATGACCGCCGGGTCCTGGATCTACATCGGCACCCAGGGCATCGTCCAGGGCACGTACGAGACCTTCGCCGCCGTCGCCGAGAAGCGGTTCGGCGGCACGCTGGCCGGGACCCTGACGCTGACCGGCGGCTGCGGCGGCATGGGCGGGGCGCAGCCGCTGGCCGTGACGCTGAACGACGGCGTGTGCCTGATCGTCGACGTCGACCGGTCACGGCTGGACCGCCGGGTGCAGCACCGCTACCTCGACGAGGTGGCCGACAGCCTGGACGCGGCGGTCGACAAGGCGCTGCGGGCCAAGGCCGAACGCCGGGCCTGGTCGGTCGGGGTAGTCGGCAACTGCGCCGAGGTCTTCCCCGAGCTGTTGCGCCGCGGTGTCGCCATCGACGTGGTGACCGACCAGACCAGCGCGCACGACCCGCTGTCCTACCTGCCGGAGGGGGTATCGGTCGACGAGTGGGCCGAGTATGCCCGGACCAAGCCGGAGGAGTTCACCGACCGGGCGCGAGCGTCGATGGCCCGGCACGTCCAGGCGATGGTGGAGTTTTTCGACGCCGGCGCGGAGGTGTTCGACTACGGCAACTCCATCCGCGACGAGGCCCGGCAGGGCGGGTACGAGCGGGCGTTCGCGTTCCCGGGCTTCGTCCCGGCGTACATCCGGCCGCTGTTCTGTGCGGGCAAGGGCCCGTTCCGTTGGGTGGCCCTGTCGGGAGACCCGGCCGACATCGACGCCACCGACCGGGCCGTGATGGGGCTGTTTCCCGAGAACGACCGGCTGCAGAAGTGGCTGCGCGGCGCCCGGACGAGGATCGCCTTCCAGGGCCTGCCGGCGCGGATCTGCTGGCTGGGCTACGGCGACCGGGACCAGGCCGGGCTGCGCTTCAACGAGATGGTGGCCCGCGGTGAGCTCGCAGCCCCGATCGTCATCGGCCGCGACCACCTCGACTGCGGCTCGGTCGCCAGCCCGTACCGGGAGACCGAGGCCATGCTCGACGGCTCGGACGCCATCGCCGACTGGCCGCTGCTGAACGCGCTGGTCAACACGGCCTCCGGTGCCTCCTGGGTGTCGATCCACCACGGCGGCGGGGTCGGCATCGGCCGCTCGATCCACGCCGGCCAGGTGTCGGTGGCCGACGGCACCCCGCTGGCCGCCGAGAAGCTGGCCCGGGTGCTCGCCAATGACCCGGCCACCGGCGTGATCCGGCACGTCGACGCCGGTTACGAGCGGGCCGAGGAGGTCGCCGCCGCCCGCGGCGTCCGGATCCCGATGCGCGAGGGCTGAGGTGACTACCCCTTCGAAGGCCCTTCGACAAGCTCAGGGCACGTTCGCCGCCCTCTGGGCCGAGCTGGCGCCGCTCGGCCGGCACCCGACGACCGGCGGCTACCGCCGGTACGCCTGGAGCCCGGTCGACGCCGCGCTGCGAGAGTGGTTCGCGGCGCAGTGCGCGGCCCGCGGGCTGGACCTGGTCGAGGACCGGGCGGGCAACGAATGGGCCTGGTGGGGCGATCCGGACGCCACCCCGGGAGTGGTGACCGGATCGCATCTGGACAGCGTGCCGGACGGCGGCGCGTACGACGGTCCGCTCGGTGTGGTCAGCGCCTTCGCGGCGATCGACGCCTTGCGGGACGACGGGTTTCGCCCGGCTCAGCCCATCGGTGTTGTCCACTTCGGCGACGAGGAGGGCGCCCGGTTCGGGATCGCCTGCGCCGGATCCCGGGTGATCACCGGCGCCCTGGCCGCCGACCGGGTGCGGGGGCTGACCGACGCCGACGGCGTCTCCTGGGCCGAGGCGTACGCCCGCACCGGCCGCGACCCGGAGCGGATCGGCCCCGATGCCGAGACCCTGGGCCGGGTGGGCACCTTCGTCGAGCTGCATGTCGAACAGGGCCGCGGGCTCGTCGACCGCGAAGCTCCGGTGGGCGTCGGGACGCGTATCTGGCCGCACGGCCGGTGGCGGCTCGACTTCCCCGGCGAAGCCAACCACGCCGGCACCACCGCGCTGGGCGACCGGCAGGACGCCATGCTCGGCTTTGCCCGTACGGTGCTCGCCGCCCGGGAGGCGGCCGAGCGCCACGGCTGCCTGACCACCATGGGCAAGGCCGTCGTCCGGCCCAACGGAGTGAACGCCATCCCCAGCGCCGTCACCGGCTGGCTGGACGCTCGCGGGGCCGAAGCGGAGGCGGTCCGGGCGGCCGTGGCGGAGGTCGCCGCTGCGGCGGACGGCGCCCGCCTGACCGCGGAGTCGTGGACCGACGCGACGCCCTTCGACCCGAACCTGGCCTCCCGGGTCGCGGCCCTGCTCGACGCTCCCCAGCTGGAGACCGGCGCCGGCCATGACGCCGGAATCCTCGCTGCGGCCGGGGTGCCGACCGCGATGCTGTTCGTTCGCAACCCCACCGGTGTCTCCCACTCCCCCGCCGAGTCCGCCGACGAAGCCGACTGCCGGGCGGGGGTCGCCGCGTTGACCGCGGTCCTCGCCGACCTGGCCGGAGACGGCCGGTGACCGCGTACTGGGCAGCCCACATCGTGCTACCCAGCGGTCCGCCCGGACCGGCGCGGTTCACGGTCGAGGACAGCACCTTCGTCGCTGTCGAGCCCAGTGTGGAACCGCAGCCCGGCGACGAGCGGCTCAGCGGGGTGGTGCTGCCCGGGTTCGCCAACGCTCACAGCCACGCCTTCCACCGCGTCCTCCGGGGCCGGACGCACCGCGACGGCGGGACCTTCTGGACCTGGCGGCGGCAGATGTACGCCGTCGCGGCGGCCCTGGATCCCGAGCGCTACCTCGCCCTCGCCCGGGCGGTCTTCGCCGAGATGGTGCTGGCGGGCTACACCGTGGTCGGGGAGTTCCACTACCTGCACCACGCGCCGGGGGGACGCCCGTACGCCGACCGCAACGCGATGGGCGCGGCGCTGGTCCAGGCGGCGACCGAGGCGGGCATCCGTCTCACCATGCTGGACACCTGCTATCTCGCGGGAGGTTTGGCCGCCGGCGGTCACGAGCCGCTGGACCCGGTGCAGGCGCGGTTCAGCGACGGTGACGTGGAGGCCTGGGCGGGCCGGGTCGGTGAGCTGCGGGACGGCCCGACCCTCCGGACCGGGGTGGCGGCGCACTCGGTCCGGGCGGTCCCGGAGTCCGCGTTGGCCGCCGTCGCCGCCGCAGCCGGTGATCGGCCGCGGCACATCCATCTCTCCGAGCAGCCGGACGAGAACACCGCAACCCAGGCGTACAACGGCTGCTCCCCGGCCGAGCTGCTCTCGCGTACGGGGTTTCTCGGGCCCACCGCCACCGCAGTTCACGCCACCCACCTGAGCGACGCCGACGTCGTTCTCCTCGGCCGCTCCGGCACCAGCTGCTGCATCTGCCCGACGACGGAGCGGGACCTCGCCGATGGGATCGGTCCGGCGCGGGCGCTGTCCGACGCCGGCTCGCCGCTGACCCTCGGCTCCGACTCCCAGGCGGTGGTGGACCCGTTCGAGGAAATCCGCGGACTCGAAATGCACGAACGGTTGCGGACCACGTGCCGCGGCCGGTTCACCCCGGCCGAGCTGCTGACAGCGGCATCCCAGGCCGGCTACGACAGCTTGGGCTGGTCCGGCGGCGGCAGGATCGCGGTCGGGGCACCGGCCGACTTCGTGGTCGTCCGCAGCGACTCGGTCCGGACCATCGGCGCCGAGCCGGGCCAGATCGCCTTGGCGGCGACGGCCGCCGACATCGACCGGGTGGTGGTGGCTGGGCAGATCGTGGTGACCGACGGCGAGCACCGGATCGGACCGGTCGCGCCGTTGTTGAGGAAAGCGCTGGAGGGAGTGGCATGACGGCGATCGTGGTCACCGGCATCGACGAGCTCGTCACCTGCGACGGCACCGGAGAGGACCGGTTGGGGATCATCCGGGACGCGGCCGTGGTGGTCGCCGACGGGCACGTGGCCTGGTTGGGACCGCGGTCCGCCGCCCCGCCCGTCGACGGCGAGATGCCGCTGGCCGGAGGCACCGTGCTGCCCGGATTCGTTGACTCGCACAGCCACCTGGTGTTCGCCGGGGACCGCGCGGCCGAGTTCGCCGCCCGGATGACCGGGCAGCCCTACGACGGCGGCGGGATCGCCAGCACGGTGGCGGCCACCCGGGCGGCGAGCGACGACGAGCTGCGCCGACGGCTGGTCTACCGGATGGCCGAGCTGCGGACGGCCGGCACCACGACGGTGGAGATCAAGAGCGGCTACGGGTTGACCGTCGAGGACGAGGTAAGGCTGCTCCGGATCGCCGCCGAGGTGACGGCGGAGACGACGCTGCTCGGGGCCCACGTGGTGCCGCCGGAGTGGCAGCAGGACCGCGTGGGGTACATCGACCTGGTCACCGGCGCGATGCTGGCGGCCGCGGCGCCGTACGCGCGCTGGATCGACGTGTTCTGCGAGCCGCACTCCGCCCACGCCTTCACCGAGGACGAGGCGCGGGCGGTACTCGAGGCCGGTCGCGCCGCTGGCCTGGGGCTGCGGGTGCACGGCAACCAGCTCGGGCCCGGACCCGGCGTACGGCTGGCGGTCGAGCTCGGCGCGGCCAGCGTCGACCACTGCACCCACCTGAGTGATGCCGATGTGGACGCGCTGGCCGACGCGGCCGACACCACCGTGGCGACCCTGCTGCCCGGGGTGGAGTTCTGCACCCGGTCGCCGTATCCCGACGCCGCGCGGCTGCGCCGCGCCGGCGCCAACATCGCGCTGGCCACCGACTGCAACCCCGGCACCTGCTACACCTCCTCGATGCCGTTCGTGATCGCCCTCGCGGTCCGCGAGCTCGGCCTCACCCCGGCCGAGGCCCTGTACGCCGCCACCGTCGGCGGGGCCCGGGCGCTCCGGCGGACCGACATCGGCCGGATCGCGGTCGGGCTGCGGGCCGACCTCACCTGGCTGGAGGCACCCTCCCACCTGCACCTGGCCTACCGGCCCGGGATGCTGCTCACCTGCCCACTGGACTTCCCCGAGCCTTTCCCGGAACGCGGCAACGAATGGCTCGCCGAGGGCATCGAGTTCCGCCGTCTTTGACCGGTTTCGGAGGAAGACAGGAAGTCAGCGGACCAGGCCGGACTGATAGGCGATCACCACCAGCTGCGCGCGGTCGCGGGCGCCGAGCTTGGTCATCGCCCGGCTGACGTGGGTCCGTGCCGTGGCGTGACTGACCACCAGCCGTTCGGCGATCTCGGAGTTGCTCAGCCCCTCGCCGATCAGGCTGAGCACCTCGCGTTCCCGCTCGGTCAGCTCGGCCAGCCGCGGATGAGGCCGGCGCAGGGCGGACCGGGAGGTGAAGGACGCAATCACCCGGCGGGTCACCGACGGAGAGAGCAGCGACTCGCCCGCGGCGACCAGCCGGATAGCCCGCAGCATGTCGGCCGGCTCGCTGTCCTTGATCAGGAAGCCGGCCGCCCCGGCCTGCAACGCGTCGAAGACGTACTCGTCCAGCTCGAAGGTGGTCAGCATGATCACCCGTACGCCGGCGCAGGCGGGGTCGGCGCTCACCTGGCGCAGCGCCGCGATGCCGTCCAGCTCCGGCATCCGGATGTCCATCAGCACCACGTCCGGGCGGGTCCGGCGGACCAGGCTGACCGCATCCCGACCGTTGTCGGCCTCGCCGGCCAGCGTGAGGTCGTCCTCGGACTCGATGAGCACCCGTAGGCCCATCCGGACCAGGGCTTGGTCGTCGGCCAGCGCCACCGAGATCGTCACGGCGCCTCCCGCAGGATCGGCAGCACGGCGCGGACCACCAGCCCGCCGCCCGGCCGAGCCAATACGTCGAGCGTGCCGCCGACCGCCCGGGCCCGCTCCCCCATGCCCCGGATCCCGTTGCCCGCCGCCGGCACCGCGGTGGTTGGGCCGTCGTCGCTGACCTCGACGACCAGCTGCCCCGGCGCTCGCGCCACGCGAACCACGGCCGCGGCCTCCTCGGCGTGGCGGACCACGTTGGTCAGCGCCTCCTGGATGATCCGGAAGGCGGCCTGGTCGACGGCCGCCGGCAGCGGCGGACCTTCGCCGTCACGCACCACATCGACCGGCCGGCCCGCCTGTCGCAGCGCTCCGACGAGGGCGTCCAGCCGGGCCAGCCCGGGCAGCGGTGCCCGCGGCTCCCCGCCCTCCGGGTCGCCGAACACCTCCAGCGTGGTCCGCAGCTCGGCCAGCGCCTCCCGGCTGGTGGTCCGGATCGCCTCCAGCGACTCCGCCACCTGGTCGGGCCGCCGGTCGAGCACGTGTAGCGCCACCCCGGCCTGCATGGTGATCACCGAGAGGCTGTGGCCGACCACATCGTGCACGTCCCGGGCGATCCGCATCCGCTCCTCGTACGCGTACCGCCGCCGGTCCTGCTCGCGGGCCACTCGCTCACTCTCCCGCCGGCTCCGACGGAGCAGGGCGAACAGGGCCGGCACGATCGCCAGCGCGACGCCGAACACCAGCCCCGCGTACAGTGCCGGGTCCAGCAACCCGAGATAGGGCTCTGACCAGTACGCGGCGACGATCATCGGCACCAGCAGGGCAGTCAGCGGCAGCCACCGCCGCAGCGGCAGAGCCGTGGCCATCGCGTAGATGCCCAGCGCCGGGGCGACGAACACCGGCGGGAACATCGCTCCGGCGGCCAGGTAGCCGCCGACCCCGAGCACGATGGCCACGAACGCCGGCCGCGGCCAGACCCGACGCAACGCCAGGCCCGTGACGAAGATCAGGACCGGCAGCAGCACCCAGCCGGCCACCTCCGGCCGGTCGAGGAACCAGGGCGGAGGGCCGCCGCGCCCCCCGCGGCCGGGCGGACCAACCTCGACGGGGTCGCCGTCCCAGCCCCAGTGGAACTTCGCCGCCGACCAGCACATCCAGCCGAGAACGAGCGCGATGGCGGAGTCGACAAGCAGGGAACGGGTTAGGACCCGCATAGTGCCTCCCTCTCGCCGATCTCGGACCCGAGACTAGGCCAGCCGACCCCGAGGCACATCGGCTTCGGAACGTAGTCCGCCTACGTCAGCCGACGTACCCGAAGTGCCGCTGCTGGGCTGATGTGCAGCCGGCCCGACTTCCGCAGCATGGATGACATGACCATTCCACTGCTGATCCCCTTCGACGGCGGCCGGCTTGGCCCTCCGTGGGCCGATTCGCCCGTCCACCTGGGCGGACCACCGTCCTTCGTTCCCTTCCTAGGAGCTGGCATGTTCTTCCTCTTCCTGCTGCTGACCGCAGCGCTGCTGTTCTTCCTGGCCCGCACCGGCCGGATCGGCCCGCCGCCGTGGGCCGGCCGCGGCTCGCCCGAGGCCGAGGCCAAGAAGGTCCTGGCCGAGCGCTTCGCCCGCGGCGACATCACCACCGACGAGTTCATGGAGAAGGCCAGCGTGCTGAACTGGACGCCCGGCACCGATCCGTACGAGAACTGGCGGCCGGGCAAGAAGGCCAAGTAGCGTCCGCGGTTCGGGGCCGGGTCGACCCCATCGGGTGCCCGATCCGGCCCTCGCCGGCGCCCAAGGGTAGTCGCAACCAGGTTGCTGGGTTAGCGTCGCAGAGGACCAGACCAGTTCAGACCAGCGAAACGCGAAGGCAGCCCGTGGCGCGAATCACCGTCAAGACGCTGGCGGCGGCCATCGGGGTGTCGCCATCGACGGTGTCCAACGCGTACAACCGGCCCGATCAGCTGTCCGCGGTGCTGCGACAACGCATCCTGGACAAGGCCGACGAGCTCGGGTACGCCGGACCGGACGCCGCGGGACGGACGCTGCGGGTCGGCCGGGCCGACGCCGTCGGCGTTCTGCTGTCCGAGCGGCTCTCCTACGCCTTCTCCGACCCCTACGTGATCGAGTTGCTGACCGGGCTGAGCGAGGTCGCCGAGCGGCGAGCGATCAGCATCGTGCTGATGCCACTGGCCGCTGACAGCGGCGAACACGACCTCCGGTCAGTCCGCCAGGCCAGCATCGACGCCATGGCGCTGCTGTCGCTACCGGCTCACCATCCCGCGGCCCAGCTGGCCCGGACCCGCGGCATCCGGCTGGTTACCACCGACCCCAGCAAGGACCCGGCCACGAGCTGGGTGGCGATCGACGACGTCGAGGCCGGTCGCCTGGTCGGCCGGCACCTCGCCGGCCTCGGCCACCGCGACGTCACCGTGCTGGTGGAGACCAACCGACCCGCGGGCAGTCCCGCCCGCCGCCTCACCGTCCAGCAGGTGACCGCGTACGACTACGCCGCACGGCTGCGCGGGCTGGCCGAGACCATCCCAGGCCAGCTCAGTCTGCTGTCCGGTGGCCACAACTCGCCCGCCTCCGGGGCCAGCGCCGCCAGCCACCTGGTGGAGTCCGGCCCGCTGCCCACGGCAGTAGTGGGGCTGAGCGACGTGATCGCGCTCGGCGCGCTGTCCGTCTTCACCGAGCGCGGCCTGGCCGTGCCCGCCGACCTGTCGGTGTGCGGGTTCGACGACATCGCCGCGGCTCGGGTGGCGAACCTGACCACCGTGCAGCAGTCGATCCGGCGGCGGGGTCAGCTGATCGGCCGGCTGCTGATCGACCCCGACGCCCAACCTCGCCAGGTGATGCTGCCCATCCGGCTGATCGCCCGGTCCAGCTCCGGGCGCGCGCGCCGTTAGCCCTCGCTCCGATCCTCATCCGACGGCCATGGAGCGTCATACGCCACCGCGGCCTCGGTCGTGAGCTCGCCGATCCGGGTTAACAGCCGCTCCATCGTGCTGGCCTGCAGCAGCTCGACCTTGTCCAGCGCGGCGAGCGGGGCGATGGCCGCCAGCTGCCAGGCCGCCGCCACCGGGTCGTCGGAGAGCTCCACGTCAGCCGGCCAGACACCCTCGGCGAACTCACTGGCCATCGCCAGGTTGCGCCGGACCAGCCGTTCGGTCTCCTCCCGCAGGTCGGACAGCCCGGCGTGCCAGACCAGGTCGGGCAGCTCACTGACCTGCGCCCAGGGGTGCGGCGCGTCGGCCAGCCACCGGTCGACGGCGAACCGCCGCCCGCCACGGGCCACCAGGCCGACGAAGCCCTCCTGAGCCTTGAGCTCGGTGATCTCGGCCAGAGTGCCCACACCGAACCGTTGCTCGCCGCCGCCCACCTCGCGACCTCGCTCGATCAACACCACGCCGAACTGGGCGGAGTCGGTCTTGAGCAGCTCGGCCAGCATCACCAGGTAGCGCTCCTCGAACACCCGGAGCCGCAGCGGCATGTAGGGGAACAGCACCGAGCCGAGCGGGAACATCGGCACAGTGGGCACGGCTCCAATGTTCCACTGTCGCGGTCCGGCGCGGGATACCGGGAACCGCCCGGTGCCTCCCTTACGCTGCCAGCGTGACGGCCGACCGCTACGCGACCGATGTGTTGGCCCCCGGGTGGCAGCGAGCAGGCCGCCCGACCAGCACCGACCTGGTTCTGGCGTCCGGGCAGGTGCTCGAGGACGCGACCACCGGCTTCTGTGGCGCGGTGCTGCGCTGGGAGCGGGGCCTGGTCGTCCTCGAGGACCGGCACGGGAAGCGCCGCAGCTTCCCGCTCGGCGCCGGGATGCTGTGCGAGGGACGCCCGGTGGTGCTGAAGGCTCCGGCCCCGGCGCGGTCCGCGGAACCGACGCGGACCGCCTCCGGGTCGGTCCGCGGACCGGCCGAGCGGGCCAAGACCGCCCTGGCCAGCCGGATCTACGTGGAGGGCCGACACGACGCTGAGCTGATCGAGAAGATCTGGGGCGACGACCTGCGCCACGTCGGCGTCGTGGTCGAGTACCTGGGCGGCGTCGACGACCTGCCGGCCGTGGTCGCGGACTTCGCTCCGGAGCGCGGGCGTCGGCTCGGCGTGCTGGTCGACCATCTGGTCCCGGGTAGCAAGGAGTCGCGGATCGCCGACGAGGTCCGGCGCGGGTCGGGCGGGGAGTACGTGTCGGTGCTCGGTCACCCGTACATCGATATCTGGCAGGCGGTGAAGCCGGGCCGGCTCGGCCTGGCCGCGTGGCCTCAGGTTCCCCGGGGCACCGACTGGAAGCACGGCATCTGCGCGGCGCTCCGCTGGCCCCACCGGGACCAGGCGGATCTCGCCGCGGCGTGGCAGGTGATCCTCGGCCGGGTCGAGTCGTGGGACGACCTTGAGCGGCCGTTGCTGACCACCGTGGAGCAGCTGTTCGACTTCGTCACCCAGGACCACGTCTAGCTCGCTGCCGGGTCGTGTCACACCGTCCCACCCGCACACCGCCTCCCCCGAGATTTCGACGCGCGTTTCATCATTCCGCGGCATGTCGCCCGCTCGACCAGGCGATGGCGTCAGTTTCTCAGGCGCTCGCTCGCTTATCCGCGACGACGGCCCTTTTGGTGGATGGGGCACCGGACTCGGAACTGCCCTGAGTTCATGACCCGAGTCGCCTCACGAACCCGCGACACGCCGGTCGGTAGTGAAACGCGCGTCAGGAAATCAGGGAACTCAGTCGAGCAGGTCCCGCACCACGCCGTCGGCCAGCAGTCGGCCGCGGAGCGTCAGGCTCAGCCGCTGGCCGGTGTTCTCGGCGAGCCCGCGGGTCACCAGGTCCGGCACCCGCCTCGCCTCGGTCGCGCTCAGCACCTCCACCGGCAGGCCGTCGGCCAGCCGGAGCTCGAGCAGCACCCGCTCGGTGCGCCGCTCCTCAGCGCCCAGCACCTCCCGCGCGTACGCCGGCGAGCGCGCTGAGCCGAGCCGGTCGGCGTAGGCGCTGGGGTGCTTGACGTTCCACCAGCGCACGCCGCCGACGTGGCTGTGCGCGCCCGGACCGACCCCCCACCAGTGGTCCCCGCGCCAGTAGGCCAGGTTGTGCCGGCAGCGCGCGGCCGGCCGGCGGGCCCAGTTGCTCACCTCGTACGCGGTGTGCCCGGCGGCGGTCAGCCGGGCCTCGGCGGTCAGGTACTTGTCGGCCAGGTCGTCCTCGTCGGGCAGCGGCAGCTCGCCGCGCCGGACCCGGGCCGCCAGCCGGGTGCCCGGCTCAACGATCAGGGCGTAGGCGCTGACGTGGTCCGGCGCAGCGGCCAGGGCGGCGGCCAGACTGGTCTCCCAGTCCGCGCCGCTCTCCCCCGGCGTGCCGTAGATCAGGTCCAGGCTGACCTGGTCGAACCCGGCGACTCGGGCGTCCGCCACCGCCTGAGCGGCCCGGCCGGGCGAGTGCACCCGATCCAACGTGGCCAGGACGTGCGGCACCGCCGACTGCATGCCGAAGGAGACCCGGGTGAAGCCGGCCTCGCGGAGGCGGGCCAGGTCGTCGCCGGTCACCGTCTCGGGGTTGGACTCGGTGGTGACCTCGGCGTCGTGGGTCAGCCCGAACCGCTGGCGCACCGCGGTGACCAGCCGGCCCAGGTCCGCCGGCGGCAGCAGGGTTGGCGTTCCGCCACCGACGAAGACCGTCGACACCTCGGGCGCGTCGGGCCCCAGCACCCGGACGGCCAGGTCGAGCTCGGCGATCGCGGTGTCGACGTAGGTCGCCCGGCTGGCGCCCGGACCCAGCTCCGCCGCGGTGTAGGTGTTGAAGTCGCAGTAGCCGCACCGGGTGGTGCAGAACGGCACGTGCAGGTAGATGCCCAGGGGCCGCTGGCCGACCTCCGCAAGGGCGGCGTCAGGTAGTACGCCGTCGGCCGGGGGCGACTCGCCCTCGGGCAGCGTTGATGGCACCTAGCGAGCCTAGGTTCTTCTCGGGGTTCGAGGGGGCCGTGCCCCTCACGAGGACTACAGCGCGGTTTCGGATCGGTTACCCCGCACCCGACGAACCCTCCCTGGACCGCGCCCTCACCCTAGGCTGACGGCCATGTCGGCGCGGGTCCTGGTGGTCGAGGACGACTCCACCGTGGCCGAGGTGCTGCGGGCCTACCTTCAGCGGGCGGGCTACGCGGTCAGCTGGGTGACCGACGGGGTCGAGGCGGCCCAGGCATGGTCCCGGGTCCGGCCCGACGTGGTGATCCTCGACATCATGTTGCCCGGCCTGTCCGGGCTGGACCTGCTGCGCCGTCGCCGGCGAGCCGGCGACCACGCCGCCGTGGTCATGCTGTCGGCCCGCGGCGAGGAGGAGGACCGGCTGGTCGGCCTGGAGACCGGCGCCGACGACTACGTGGTCAAGCCGTTCTCGCCACGCGAGGTGGTACTGCGGGTGGAGGCACTGCTGCGCCGGGCCGAACGGCTGGCCGGCACGCCGCTGCTCAACGCGACCCTGACGCTGGGCCCGGTGGTGGTCGATACCGCCGCCCGAGAGGCGCGCCGCGACGGCCGGCGGCTCAACCTGACCATGCGCGAGTTCGACCTGCTGGCGTTCCTGGTCGGGCACGCGGGGCAGACGTTCGCCAAGGACGAGCTGCTCCGCCGGGTCTGGGGCTGGGACTTCGGGGACAGCTCGACCGTGACGGTGCACGTCCGGCGGCTACGGGAGAAGCTGGAGCGCGACCCCTCCGACCCCGAGCTGGTGCTGACCGTCGGTCGGTCGGGATATCGGATGGCGCGGGAGGACGAGCTCGCCGCAGGAGCCTCATCGTGACCGACCTGATGGTCATCCTGACGCTGACCATCGGGAGCTGTGTGCTGGTCGGGCTGCTGGGCCTGGGGGGCCTGCACCTGGTCCGCCACCGCTCGCTGCGCTACCAGCTGGTGATCGTGGCTCTGCTGCCGGTGCTGGCGGTGGCCCTGGCGGTACTGATCAACGTCTCGCTGATGTTCCTCTCCCGGCACGACACGGTGGTCGTGCTGACCGCCCTCGGCACCGCCCTGCTGCTCGCGGTGCTCAGCGCCTGGCTGGTCGTTCGGCGGATCACCCAGGCGTCCCGTCAGGTCGGCGCCGGACTGCAGCAGCTGGTCACCGACTCCAGGACGCGGCCGTCCGAGCCGATCGCCGCCCCGGACGCGGTGGCCGGCGTCCCGCACGAGCTGGCCCGGGTGCTCGACGAGCTGGCCGTGACCCGGCGGACCCTCACCGAGGCCCGCGAGCGGCAGCACGCCGCGGAGACCTCTCGCCGTGAGCTGGTCAGCTTCATGTCGCACGACCTGCGTACGCCGCTGGCCGGCCTGCGGGCCCTGGCCGAGGGCCTGGAGGACGGGGTGGTCGAGGACGTCCCGCGGGCGTTGGCCCAGCTGCGCGGCACGGTCGCCCGGATGACCGGCCTGGTCGACGACCTGTTTGCGCTGTCGCGCCTGCAGGGCCCGGGTGAGGCCAAGCCACGGATGCCGGTCTCAGTGCGCGAGCTGGTCAGCGATGTGGCCGCCGAGTCGTCGGTCACAGCGGCCACGCGGGACGTCCAGATCGACGTAATCCTGCCGGAGGACGACCGGCTGGCGGTGCTGGGCGCTGGGGACGACCTGACCCGCGCGCTGGCCAACCTGACCAGCAACGCGATCCGACACACCGATCCCGGCGGGACGGTCCGGCTGGAGGCGGATCGGACGGAGGACGAGCAGATCGAGGTATCCGTGACTGACGGCTGCGGCGGCCTGCCGGAGGCGAGTCTTGGGCGGGTGTTCGACGCGGGCTGGCGGGGCACGCCAGCCCGGGGCGGCGACGAGGGCAGGGCCGGGCTCGGCCTGGCCATCGCCCGCGGCGTGGTGGAGGCTCACGCCGGCGCGATCAGCGTCCGCAATGTCGAGGGCGGCTGCCGGTTCGAGATCACCCTGCCGCCCTCCAGTCGTCCGGAGGCCGCCGACCAGCCCTGACCCACCGCATCGCGCGAGAACCGGTCACAGCCTCTGCAGATCTTCCGGCCGGAGATCTGCGAGAGGTTCGATGGTCAGGGCAGCAGGACCAACTTGCCGCGTACGTGCCCGCTCTCACTGATCCGGTACGCCTCCACTGCGCGGTCCAGCGGGAAGGTCTGCACCTTAACGACCAGCTTGTTCTGCTCCAGCAGCTCGGCCGTCTCCGCCAGCGCCTTCATCGGCTGGGAGTCCTCGCTGCCGCCGGTCACCCGCGCCCCGGCGTTCGCCGCTCCGAAGTTGGCGATGGAGAGGACCTGGTGCGGCTCGGGGGCCAGCGCGATCAGGTCTTCGATCGGCGTCTTGCCGACCGCGTCGAAAACAGCATCGACGGGCTCACCGGGCACTGCGCGTACCCGATTCACCAGGCCTTGGCCGTACAGCACCGGGGTGACCCCGATCTCCCGCAGGTAGTCCTGGTTGTCCTGACCGGCCGAGGCGATCACCCGAAGACCTCGGGCGACGGCGAACTGGGCAGTGACTGACCCGACCCCACCGGCGCCCCCGTCGATGAAAAGAGTGTCACCCGGCTTCAGGTCCAGCAGCCGAAGCACCCGCTCGCTGGTCTCCCCGGCCGTGCCCGCAGCTCCGGCGACCGCCCAGTCGATCTGGGGCGCCTTGGGGGCCCAGGAGTCCAGCACCGCGAACTCCGCCTGGGTATTGCGGCCCCGGCCGAAGACGTCGTCGCCGACCGCGACCCCGGTGACGCCCTCGCCGACCTCGTCCACCACACCGGATGCGTCCAAGCCGAGGTAGGCCGGTTCCTCCAGCGGCTTGCCGCCGGCCATCATCCCGGACCGCAGCTTCCAGTCGAACGGGTTCAGGCTCGCGGCCTTGACGGCGATCCGGATCTGGCCGGGCCCGGCGTGTGGTTCGGGAGCTTCCGCCACCTCCAGCACCTCGGGGCCGCCGTAGGACTTGTACTGCAGTGCGCGCATCTGACTCTCCTCAGATCTCAGCTGACCTTGGCCGGCTGGGTGGTCGACAGGGCCGCAACGAACGCCTCCTGCGGTACCTCGACCCGGCCGACCATCTTCATCCGCTTCTTGCCTTCCTTCTGCTTCTCCAGCAGCTTGCGCTTACGCGTGATGTCGCCGCCATAGCACTTGGCCAGCACATCCTTGCGTATCGCCCGGATGGTCTCGCGGGCGATCACCCGGGCCCCGATCGCCGCCTGGATCGGCACCTCGAACTGCTGCCGGGGGATCAGCTCCTTGAGCTTTGCCGTCATCTGCACCCCGTACGCGTACGCCTTGTCCTTATGCACGATCGCGGAGAACGCGTCCACCGGCTCACCGTGCAGCAGGATGTCGACCTTGACCAGCTCGCTGGGCTCCTCGCCGTCGGGCTCGTAGTCCAGGCTGGCGTAGCCCTTGGTCCGGGACTTGAGGGCGTCGAAGAAGTCGAACACGATCTCGGCCAGCGGCAGCGTGTAGCGGATCTCCACCCGATCCGCCGAGAGGTAGTCCATCCCGTGCTGGACGCCGCGGCGGCTCTGGCAGAGCTCGAGGATGGTGCCGATGTAGTCGGTCGGGCTGAGGATGGTCGCCCGGACCACCGGTTCGTAGACCGCAGCGATCTTGCCGCTGGTCGGGTACTCCGACGGGTTGGTGACCACCACCTCCTCACCGCTCTCCAGCACCACCCGGTAGACCACGTTCGGCGCGGTCGAGATCAGGTCGAGGTTGAACTCCCGCTCCAGCCGCTCCCGCACGATCTCCATGTGCAGCAGGCCCAGGAAGCCGATCCGGAAGCCGAACCCCAGCGCTCCGGACGTCTCCGGCTCGTACGACAGCGCGGCGTCGTTGAGCTGCAGCTTGTCCAGGGCCTCGCGCAGCTCCGGGTAGTCGGCGCCGTCGATCGGGTAGAGCCCCGCGTAAACCATCGGGTTGGGGTGCCGGTAGCCGCCGAGGCTGTTCTGCGCCGGGCGGGCCAGTGAGGTGATGGTGTCGCCGACCCGGGACTGCCGTACTTCCTTCACCCCGGTGATCAGGTAGCCGACCTCCCCTACGCCCAGTGCGTCGGTCCGCACCGGCTCGGGCGAGATCACGCCGACCTCCAGCGTCTCGTGGGCCGCCTTGGTCGACATCATCAGCACCCGCTCCCGATGCGAGAGCCGTCCGTCGACCACCCGCACGTAGGTAACCACGCCCCGATAGGTGTCGTAGACCGAGTCGAAGATCAGCGCCCGGGCGGGGGCGTCGGCGTCCCCCGTCGGTGGCGGGATCTGGCTGACGATCTCGTCGAGCAGCTCGGCCACGCCGTCCCCGGTCTTGGCCGACACGCGGAGCACCTCGGACGGGTCACAGCCGATGATCCCGGCCAGCTCGGCGGCGTACTTCTCCGGCTGGGCGCCCGGCAGGTCGATCTTGTTCAGCACCGGGATGAGGTGCAGGTTCGCGTCGAGGGCGAGGTAGAGGTTGGCCAGAGTCTGGGCCTCGATCCCCTGGGCCGCGTCGACCAGCAGCACCGCACCCTCGCAAGCGGCCAGCGAGCGGGAGACCTCGTAGGTGAAATCCACGTGTCCGGGCGTGTCGATCATGTTCAGCACGTACGTACGGGGGGCACCGCCCCCCGCAGGCTCCCCGGAACTACCTGGAGCTCCCTCCGCTCGCGCGTCCGTTCCACCACCAACAGACCCTCTCGTCGCGTTGGTGGTCCACGGCATCCGGACGGCCTGGCTCTTGATCGTGATCCCGCGTTCGCGCTCGATGTCCATCCGGTCCAAGTACTGGGCGCGCATCGCACGGCCCTCCACCACCCCGGTCAGCTGCAGCATCCGGTCGGCCAACGTCGACTTGCCGTGGTCGATATGGGCGATGATGCAGAAGTTGCGGAGGATCGCCGGGTCGGTACGGCCGGCCGGCGGTACGGACGGGGCATTCATGAGGTGGTCCAGTTCGATTGAGGGCCAGGAGCGCAGGCCAGCGAGTTTACTGGGCGGGCTCCTTGCGCCGCCGATCGCACGAAGCGGGCCGAACTTGAGCCACGCGGGCGCTCGCTGGTACCGTGGGCGGTCGCGTCTACGGGCCGGGAGGAACCCGACCGGACGTGAACCCAGCCAGCACCATACCCAGCGATCGAGGCGCGCCCCGTGGCAAACATCAAGTCCCAGATCAAGCGGATCAAGACCAACGAGACCGCTCGTCAGCGCAACAAGGCGACGAAGTCGGCTCTGCGGACGTCGGTCCGCCGGTTCCGGGAGGCCGCCGACGCCGGCGACACCGCCAAGGCCACCGAGCTGGCCCAGGTGGCCAATCGCGCGCTGGACAAGGCCGTGTCCAAGGGCGTCATCCACAAGAACCAGGCGGCCAACCGCAAGTCGGCGATCGCCTCCAAGGCCAGCTCTCTCTAATTGCTGCTCGTCTCGCACCCGTCGCGCTCTGAGAGCCGGCGTCGTCGTTACTCTTCGCGAACGAAAAGCGTGTTCGCTCATCGTTCCTCCGAGCGCCGCCGGAGCACTCCTCCGATGCTCGACGAGCGAAGCGCCTGAGCCGCGAAGACCCCGCTAGCCGCGGCGGGCGCGGGAGACCGTCAGGACCATCCGTTCCAGGGCGAAGGCCGCGTCGTCGGCCGCTCCCTTCACCTCCGCATCGGCCACCGCAACCGCTTGGAGCGCGTGGGCCAGTCCAGCGGCGTCCCAGCCGCGGGCCTGGGCCCGCATGCTCTTCAGCTTCCACGGGGGAACTCCGACCTCTCGCGCCAGGTCCGCCTCCCGTAGGCCCCCACCGGCGGTCACCAGCTTGCCGAGCCCGCGTACGCCGGCGGCCAGGGCACTGGTGACCAGCACCGGAGCCACCCCGGTCGACAACGCCCAGCGCAGCTGCTCCATGGCCAACCCGGTCCGCCCGGCCAGGGCGGCGTCAGCGACCGCGAAGCTGGTCACCTCTGAACGTCCGGCGAAGTAGCGCCGCACCTGGTCCGCCGTCAGCCGCCCGCCCTCGCTGTCCGCCGCCAGCTGGCGCACCGCTGCGGCCAGAGCGCGGAGGTCGTGCCCCACGGCGTCGACGAGAACCTGGGCCGCACCGGGCTCGATCGTCGTGCCGAGCTGTTTGACCTCGGCCGTGACGAACTGCGGCAGCTCCCACGGCTTGACCGGTGGGCATTCCACCACCGTCGCGCCCGCCGCCTTGACCTTGTCCAGCAGCGCCTTGCCCTTGGGTCCGCCGCCGTGCACCAGGACCAGGGCCAGATCCGCCGGCGGGTCGGTGGCCAGCGCGATGACGTCGGGCTGCAGCTCCACGGGCAGCGAGGCGAGGTCG
>DASQUF010000164.1:0-9756 GCA_035641435.1 Propionibacteriaceae bacterium
GGTGAGGATCGCGGTCGGGACCTGGGTCGAGGGCAGCAGCTCCTGACGAAGCGAGAGGGTGGACATGACGCCGAAGATCACGATGGCGATGGTCACCATGCCGACGATCAGCCGGTTGGCCAGGCTCAGCCTGGTCAGCTGGGTCATGACGGACTCGTTTCTTTATTGCCGGCCGGGGCTGGGCGCAGTCGGTCCCAAAACTAGCGGGGCCCGGCAAGGGCGACCTGTGACCGCTCTCAGCCGCCGAAGTCGCTGGCCGCGCGCTGCGCCTGGGCCAGCCACTCGCGGTAGGTGGCGGCCGACTGGGCCGCCTCCCGGGCGGCGCGGGAGTCGCCGCGGGCCTCAGCCTTCGCCGCGCGCTGCTCCAGCGCGGCGATCTGCGCCTCGAGCTTGGCCGCGGTGTCCTCGGCCCGCGCCCGGGTCTCCGGGTTGGTCCGCCGCCAGCGCTCGCCCTCCGCGTCGTTGATGGCGGTCTCCACCGCCCGTAGCCGCGTGTCCAGCGGCCGGATGGCGTCCCGCGGCACCTTGCCGATGGCGGACCAGCGGCGCAGGATGTCGCGGTAAGCCGCCCTGGCCGCTCCGAGGTCCCGCACCGGCAGCAGAGCCTCCGCCTCGACCAGCAGCGCCTCCTTGGCCTCGGCATTGGCGCGGAACTCGGTGTCCTGCTGGTTCAGCGTCGCCTGCTTGGCCGCGAAGAACGTGTCCTGGGCGGCGCGGAACCGCTTCCACAGCGTCTCGTCCACGCCGCGCGGCGCGGGGCCGGCGGCTTTCCACCGAGCCATCAGGTCCCGGTAGACGCCCGTGGTCGGACCCCAGTCGGTCGAGCCGGACAGCGCCTCGGCCTCGGTCACCAGCTGTTCCTTGGTGATCCGCGCCGCCTCGCGGGCCTCGTTCTCCTTGGCGAACTGCGCCTTGCGGCGCCGGGTGTACGCGGTGCGGGCACTGGAGAAGCGGTGCCAGAGCTCGTCGTCGGTCGCCCGGTCGAGCCGGGGCAGCGCCTTCCACTGGTCGAGCAGCGCCCGGAACCGGTTGACTCCGCCGCGCCAGTCGTTGCCGGCGGCCAGCCGCTCCGCCTCGAGCACGAACTGCTCCTTGGCCGCCCGAGTCTCCTCCTGCTGCCGGGAGCGTTCGGCCCGGCGGGCCGCGCGCTGCGCAGCGATGACCGGTAGCAGGCTGTCCAGACGAGCGAGCAGGCCGTCCAGGTCGCCCACGGCGTTCGCCCCGGTGACGGACGCGCGTACGGTCCGGACCGAGGCGATCGCGTCGTCGGGGGAGAGCGCGCCGGCGGTGATCCGGGTCTGGAGGAGGTTCACCTCCAGCTCGAGGGCCGCGAAGCGCCGGGTGAAGAAGGCCATGGCCTCGTCGGCCGGCACGTCCGGCACCTGGCCGACACTGCGCTCACCCTCGGCGGTGCGGACATAGACCGTGCCGTCGGGGTCCACCCGGCCGAAGGAAGCGGGGTCGCCAACGTTCCGCCCGCTCTCCGTCATGCATCCATCCTGCCCGATACGCTCGCCTGCGTGCTCGTTGCGTCTTTTCCCGCTGGGCCGTGGCAGACCAACACCTACGTCGTGGCCACGGACCGTGGATCGGAGTGCGTGATCATCGACCCCGGCATGGGCGCCGAGGTCGGCGTCGCGGACCTGGTCGCGGAGCACCGGCTGAAGCCGGTGGCGGTGATGGTGACGCACGGGCACCTCGACCACATGTTCGCCGTAGCCCCACTGTGTCGGGCCAACGAGGCCCCGTGCTGGGTGCACCCGGACGACCGGGAGCTGCTGGCCGACCCGCTGCGAGCCATGGGCGCCGAGACCCGGGCGTTGCTCGCCCAGCTAGTACCCGGTCACTCCGGGTTCGTCGAGCCGGACGAGGTGCGCGAGCTGCACGACGGGTCGACCGTCTCCGTGGCCGGGATCGACTTCCTGGCCGCCCACGCGCCCGGGCACACGCCGGGCTCGACGATGTTCGCCACGGGGAAGGACGACGAGCCACTGGTGTTCTCCGGCGACGTCCTGTTCGCCGGCTCGATCGGACGGACCGACCTACCCGGCGGCGACCTGGGGGCCATGGTGGAGAGCCTGCGGACCAAGGTGCTGCCGCTGCCCGACCCGGTGGTGGTTCTGCCCGGACACGGCCCGCGGACGACCATGGCCGCCGAGCGGGCGACCAACCCGTACCTGCGCCGGCTGGCCGAGGCGCGGCCATGAGAGCAGCAAGGGGGACGACCCCCTTGGACCCCCGCCGCGACCGCAATGACACACGGGAGGTCGCGCGATGAGCCGGATCCGGCCGTTGTCCGGCTTCCCGGAGCTGACCCCGGAGGGCCGCGTCGTCGAGCAGGCTGTGCTCGACCGGTTGCGGGAGACCTTCGAGCTGCACGGCTTCGCCTCCATCGAGACCCGCGCAGTCGAGCCGTTGGAGCGGCTGGCCAAGCAGGGGGAGATCGACAAGGAGGTGTACGCCGTCTCGCGGCTGCATGCCGAGCCGGGATCGAGCGCCGAGCTCGGCCTGCACTTCGACCTCACTGTGCCGCTGGCCCGCTACGTGCTCGAGCACGCCCACGCGCTGGCCTTCCCGTTCCGCCGCTACCAGATCCAGAAGGTGTGGCGGGGTGAGCGGCCACAGGAGGGTCGCTACCGCGAGTTCACCCAGGCCGACATCGACATCGTCAACGTCGACCGGCTGGCCGCGCACCACGACATCGAGCTGCCCCTGGTCACCCTGGAAGCGCTGGAGCGGCTGCACGTCGACCTCGGTCTGCCGCCGGTGCTGATGCGGGTCAACAACCGCCTGCTGGCCCAGGGCTTCTACCTCGGTCTGGAGATCGCGGACCCGCCGGCCGTGCTGCGCCAGGTGGACAAGCTGGACAAGATCGGCCCGGACCGGGTGGTCGACCTGCTCGTCGATGACGTCGGGGTGAGCGAGGCCCAGGCCCAGGCCTGCGTACGTCTGGCCGAGATCTCCGCCGCTGACGGCTCCTTCGGCGACGCCGTCCGCCGCCTCGGGGTCTCCCATCCGCAGCTGGACGAGGGGATCGCGCTGCTCACCGACCTGGTGACGACCGCGGCCCGGCACGTGCCCGGCCGGCTGGTCGCCGACCTGAAGATCGCCCGCGGCCTGGACTACTACACCGGCACGGTCTATGAGACCGAGCTGGTCGGGTTCGCCTCGATGGGCTCCATCTCCTCGGGCGGCCGCTACGACTCGCTGGCCAGTGACGGCCGGACCACCTACCCCGGCGTCGGCCTGTCGATCGGGGTGACCCGCCTGCTGGCCCCGCTTATCGGCGCGGGCCGGCTCTCGGCGACCCGGCCGGTGCCGACCGTGGTGCTGGTCGCGGTGGAGTCCGAGGAGACCAGAACCGAGGCGATCGCGGTCGCGGCCCTGCTCCGCGGCCGCGGCATCGCCTGCGAGGTGGCCCCAGCGGCGGACAAGTTCGGCAAGCAGATCCGATATGCCGACCGCCGCGGGATCCCGTTCGTCTGGTTCTCACGCCCAGAGGGGGGCGAGGTGAAGGACCTGCGCAGTGGCGACCAGCATTCGGCCGATCCCCAGGCGTGGCTACCGCCCGAGGAGGACCGGCGGCCCCAGGTGCGCTGGAACCCGTGACTACCGCGGTCTCGGCCGCCGAGGTGCTGCACCGCCGGCTGGCCACCCAGCGACTGCTCCCCGACCGCCTCGGCAGTCCCGCCGAGGTCGTCGGCCTGCTGACCGGCGTGCAGTCCCAGGAGTTCGGCCACGCCCTGTGGTCGCTGGGGATGCGGTCCACCGGCACCTACGCCGACGCCCAAGCGGCGTTCGACCGAGGTGAGTTCGTCCGCACCCACGTCCTCCGCCCGACCTGGCACTTCACTCTTCCGGAGGACATCGGCTGGCTGCTGGCCGTGACCTCGCCGCGGGTTCACCAGCTCAACGGCACCATGTACCGCAAGCTCGGGCTGGATCCCGCCGGGCTGGACCGGGCGGCGGGCGTGATCGTCGAGGCCCTGGCCGGCGGGGTCGCCCTCACCCGGGCGGAGCTCGGCCAGCGGCTCGGCACCAGCAGCCTGACCCTCATCTACCAGGTGATGAACGCCGAGCTGGAAGGTTTGATCGTCAGTGGGCCGGTGCGCGGGGCCCAGCAGACCTACGCCCTGATGGACGAGCGTGTGCCGCGGGAGTGTCGCCGGACCGGCGACCTGGCGGAGCTGGCGTACCGGTTCTTCGTCGGGCACGGACCGGCCAGCGTCCAAGACCTGGCCCGGTGGGCCTCGCTGACCCAGACCCAGGCGCGGGAGGCGACCGAAGCGGCCGCGCCGCGGCTGGCGGAGGAGACCGTGACCGGCGAACCGCTGTGGGCCGACCCGGCGGCGCCGGAGGCGCCGGGCGACGTCGCGTACGGGGCGCTGCTGCTGCCGCTCTACGACGAGCTGACGCTGACCTACCCGGCCCTGGGCTTCCCGGCCGCGGCCCAGCACCCGCACCGGGCGGGCGAGGACCAGTTCGTCGGCTCGGTGGTGCTGGGGGACGAGAATGTCGGCACCTGGCGGCGGACGGTCCGGGGCCGCACGGTCGAGGTCGAGGTGGCGCTGGCGCCCGGTCGCACGCCGGCCGACCGGAACGCCGTGGCGGCGGCGGCCGGGGCACTGGCCGCGTTCCTCGACCGAAGGCTCGACCTTACGATCACGGCGTGAGCACTTCCCCGGCCGGCCACACCGTCCTGGCCACGGCGGACAGCGAGCTGTTCACCTCTCTGCGCCGGCGTGCCACCTCGCGCGCGGATCGCTACGCGCTGGGCCGGGGACTGCGCCGGGAGGTCCGCCGCCGGAGCCTGGGGGATTGGTCGCCGCCGCCGGGACGCGCCGATCCGGTGGACCTGGTGATCGAGTCCCATGCCGGCCGGGTGCCGGACCTCGTTCCGATCCGGGTGGCGCGGATGGTGGCCTCGCCGTACGGCTTCCTCCGGGGCGCCGCCGTGGTGATGGCCGCCGACGTCGCCAGCCTGCCGGCCACCGGAATCACCCCCGTGGTCTGCGGCGACGCGCACCTGGGCAACTTCGGGTTCTACGCCTCGCCGGAGGGCGAGCTGGTGATCGACCTGAACGACTTCGACGAGGCGCATCCCGGGTGCTGGGAGTGGGACCTGCGCCGGCTGGTGGCGAGCGTCTGGGTGGCCGGTCGGGAGAACGGGGCGAGTGAGGAGCAGTGCGAGGCGGCCGTGCTGGCGTGCGTGGCGGCGTACCGGGCCGAGGTGCGGTTCCTGGCCGAGGAGCCGCTGCTGATGCGCAGCTACAACCGGCTGGATGTCGGTCGGCTGCACGAGACGGCGACCGAGAAGTCGCTGCGGGACGAGATCGAGCGCTCGGTCAAACGGGCCCGCAACCGGACCAGCGACCGGGCGTTGCCTCGCTTCACCATGGAGGTGGACGGTCGACGGCGGATCGTGGAGGAGCCGCCGCTGATCACCCGGCTGCCGGACGCCGAGGCCGAGGCGGTCGCCGAGGGCCTCGATGGCTACCTGCTGACGCTGGCCGCGCACTGGCGACGCGCGATCGGCGGCTACACCCTGATCGACGTGGCCCACAAGGTGGTCGGGGTGGGCAGCGTCGGCTTGAGGGCCTACGTGGCCCTGCTCGAGGGCAGCAGCGCCGATGACGTGGTCTTCCTGCAGCTGAAACAGGCGCGGCGGTCCGTGCTGGCCCAGTACGTGCACGGGGACTCCGCCTGGCACGCGCACCAGGGCCAGCGGGTGGTGGAGTACCAGCAGGCGCTGCAGACAGTGAGCGACCCGCTGCTCGGCTGGACCACGGTTGGCGAGCACCAGTTCTACGTGCGGCAGTTCCGCAACATGAAGGGCACGATCCCGCTGGATGCGATCGACGGCGCCGCCCTGGCCGACTACGCGGGCATCGTCGGCCACCTGCTGGCCAAGGGTCACGCCCGGACCAGCGGGGCGTCGATGATCGCCGGGTACGCCGGGGGGTCGGACAAGCTGGACCGCGCCCTGGCCCGCTTCGCCCGCGCCTACGCCGACCAGACCGAGGCCGACCACGACCGGCTGGTCAAGGCCGTGCGAGCCGGCCGGCTGCCGGTGGCGGACGGCGCGCTGGACCGTAAGGGCTCAGCCTTCCGGCCGACCTGACCGGCGGCGGGCGACCACCAGCGCGATCCCGAGAAAGGCGGCGCCGACGAGGAGGATTACGCCGGCACTGGTCGGGGTCCAGGTAAGCCCCGTCGGTGCCGAGCCTGGCTGGGGTGAGTAGCCCGGGCCCAGCTCGGCGGGTGCGGCCCCCGTCCGGGTGCCGCCGCAGGAGTTGGCCCACAGCACGCCGTCCTGCAGGTAGCCCAGTACCAGATACGGGCCGGGCCCCTGCAGGTCCAGCCCACAGGCCGGGCCCTGGCTGGGGGTCTTGACGGTCTGGGTCGCCAGCGCCTGGCCCCGGAACACCCGGTCGACCGTGAAGGTGTAGGTCCGGGTGTCGCCCAGCGAGTGGTCGTCCGCAACGGTGCCGGTGAAGATCACCCCGGCGTTCCGGATCTTCTCCGGCTCGGAGTCCGTGACGCAGCTGCAGGCGTACGCGGGAGCGGGGGTGAGCCAAACGGCGACCAGAGCAAGCAGCACACCAGCCAGGGCGAGGGCGGCGGACCGCACGATCGCGGTCATTCTGGTCGCTGGCGAATCAGGGACAGGCCGACGATGGCCGCCGCGGTCGCGGCAAGGATCATGCCGACCAACGGCACCCACATGCCCATCCGTGCGTCCGGGGCGGTGTCGGAGAGAGGTGCCTGGCCGGCCCCCATGCCGGCGGGCGCGGAACCGGTGCGAGTGCCGCCGCAGAGGTTGGCGGTGAGCCCGGACTGCTCCTGGTCCGCGAAGACCAGGAACGGGCCGGGACCGCTGATCTCCAGACCGCAGGACGCCCCCGAGGCGTGGGTGGTGACGACCTGGGTAGATGTCGCCTGGCCCTTGAACACCCGGTCGACGGTGAAGGTCAGCGTCCGGGTCTGCTCGCGTGCGTCCACCCGGTCGTCGATGACGGTGCCGGTGAAGATCGCCTCCGCGTTCGCGGCGTGCTGGTCGTCGGAGGCGCTGAGGCAGGAGCAGGCGTACGCCGGGGCCGGTGACGCCCACAGTGCCGTAAGGGCCAGCACCAGGGCGGCCAGCAGGAGGGCGGCCGTGCGGAGGGGTTCTCGCCGGAGCTCGGTCACCTTGCCCGGCCCGGTCGCCAGAGCACCGCAAGCCCGGCGACCGCGATGGCGCCGACAGTCAGCAGCGCGATGCCGCCGATGGCCAGGCCGCGGGTGATCGTACGGTCGGCACCCGTGGCTCGCTCCTCGCGGTCGGAAGCGCCGGCCATCGGCACCCGCGGCGTGCCCAGCACCCGAGGTGCGTTGGCCGTCGGCAGGTTGCCCCGGCAGTTGTCGGTGATCAGCCGGGCGACCGCGTCGTCGCCGCTACCCTCCACACCCTGGATGGAGAAGATCACCCACGTGGTGCCCAGCTGCGGGGTCAGACCGCACTCCGTGCTCTCCCGTGGCGTGGCGACCACCTGCTCGGCATACACGCTGCCTTTGTATACGGCGTCGACCGCGAACCGGATGTCGGTCCGGGCGCCGTCGCCGCGGTCCACCTTGCGCAGCGCGGTCACGGTGCCCCGGAAGACGGCATCGGCCTGCCGAGCCGCCCGGGTGGGCGTGATCGGCGAGCACTCGCAGGCGAAGGCCGGCTGGGGGTTGCTGGCCGCGCCGAGCAGACCCAGCACGACGGCCGCCACGAGGGCGAGCAACCGAGGTGCGAGCCGACTCATCTGGCCAGTTTCGGTGGCGGTGGGGAGGAAAACAAGATCACCTCGATCCGGCGCGGTGCGTAGGATCAACCTCGCTCGATCCAGGGGAGAGGAAGGCACTTCGTTGATGCGCAGCCACGGCGCCGGCACGTTGCGGGCCGAGCACACCGGAACGACGGTCACGCTGGCCGGGTGGGTAGCCCGCCGGCGGGACCACGGCGGGGTGGCCTTCGTGGACCTGCGTGATGCGTCGGGGGTCGTCCAGGTGGTCATCCGGGATGAGATGCTGGCCGCGTCCGGCGCCCACGACCTGCGCAACGAGTACTGCATCCAGGTCACCGGGGAGGTCGCTCGGCGCCCGGAGGGCAACGCCAACCTGGATCTGCCGACCGGCGAGATCGAGGTGGTCAGCGCCGCTCTGGAGGTGCTGAACGTCTCGGCCCCGTTGCCGTTCCCGATCGACGAGCGGGTCAATGTGGGAGAGGAGGTGCGGTTGAAGTACCGCTACCTCGACCTGCGCCGCCCGGGCCCGGCGGCCGCTATCCGGCTGCGCAGCGAGGTCAACCGAGTGGCCCGCAACCTGCTGGCGGATCGCGGCTTCGTCGAGGTCGAGACACCGACGATGACCCGTTCGACCCCGGAAGGGGCTCGCGACTTCCTGGTGCCCGCACGGCTGCGGCCGGGCTCCTGGTACGCGCTGCCGCAGAGCCCGCAGCTGTTCAAGCAGCTGCTGATGGTGGCCGGGATGGAGCGCTACTTCCAGATCGCCCGCTGCTACCGCGACGAGGACTTCCGGGCCGACCGGCAGCCTGAGTTCACCCAGCTCGACATCGAGATGAGCTTCGTCGAGCAGGAGGACGTCGTCGCCCTGACTGAGGCACTGATCCCGGAGATCTGGTCCCTGATCGGGGTGGAGGTTCCCGCTCCCATCCCGCGGCTGACGTACGTCGAGGCGATGGACCGCTACGGCAGCGACAAGCCCGACCGACGGTTCGGTGCTGAGCTGGTCGAGCTGACCGAGTTCTTCGCCGATACGCCGTTCCGGGTGTTCCAGGCCGACTACGTCGGTGCTGTGGTGATGCCGGGCGGAGCCAGCCAGCCCCGCAAGCAGCTCGACGCCTGGCAGGAGTTCGCCCGGCAGCGCGGGCACCGCGGGCTCGCGTACGTGCTGGTCGGTGCGGACGGCGAACTCGGCGGACCGGTGGCCAAGAACCTGTCCGAGGTCGAGCGCGCGGGAGTGGCCGCCGCCGCCGGTGCCGCGCCCGGCGACTGCATCTTCTTCGCCGCCGGTATCCGCTCCCAGGCCCAGGCCCTGCTCGGGGCCACGCGGCTGGAGATCGGCCGCCGGCTGGGCCTGTTCGATCCGGCGGACTGGGCCTTCTGCTGGGTGGTCGACGCCCCGTTGTTCGAGCCGGCCGCCGAGGCGGTCAAGGCGGGCGACATCGTTGTGGGCACCGGGTCGTGGACGGCGGTGCACCACGCATTCACCTCGCCCAAGGACCTGGACACCTTCGACCGCGACCCAGGGTCGGCGCTGGCCTGGGCGTACGACCTGGTTTGCAACGGCAACGAGATCGCCGGCGGCTCGATCCGTATCCACCGCCGCGACATCCAGGAGCGGGTGTTCGCGGTGATGGGGCTCGGTGCGGAGGAGGCGCAGGAGAAGTTCGGGTTCCTGCTCGACGCGTTCGCCTTCGGCGCGCCGCCCCACGGCGGGATCGCGTTCGGCTGGGACCGGATCTGCGCGCTGCTGTCGGGCAGCGACTCCATCCGGGAGGTGATCGCGTTCCCCAAGTCGGGCGGCGGCGTGGACCCGCTGACCGACGCGCCCGCCCCGATCACCCCGGAGCAGCGCCGGGAGGCCGGGGTGGACGCGAAGCCGGCGCCCGCGGCCTGAGCCTTCATCAGGGTGATGGGGGATCAAGATGAGTGAGGACCTGTTTGGCGGGACGGTCGGCACCTCGCCGGCGGTCGGCGGTGGCAGCCTGGC
>DASQUF010000165.1:0-2001 GCA_035641435.1 Propionibacteriaceae bacterium
AAGACGGCGACGAGCATCCGGTCGTACTTCGTCGGCAGGTCCTTGTTGGAAACGGGCATCTCGGCGGAGACCAGAACCGCCTTGCCGTCCGGCGCGACCCCGGTCAGCCGCTCGGTCTGCTTCTTGACGGTGACGTCGTCGAGGTCGTAGCTCTGCGCGGCCAGGGCCGAGAAGGTGGCGTCGGCGATGGCGTCGAGGTCCCGGCCGGTGCGCAGCTGCTCCTCGAGGTCCCCGAGCCCGGTGGTCGCAACCCAGTCGTCGTGCTTGGCGTTGAAGTCGAAGTGCACCCAGGCTGTGCACTCGAACGCAGAGGTGAAGGCGCCCGGCACGGTACGCGGCTCGAGGTCACAGCTGAAGGGCTTGCCCGGCATGGTCGCTTGGAGCTCCTGGACCGAAAGGCGACGCGTGACCTGGTCGTAGACGACCGCCAGCGGCGTCTCGGTCGGTTCCGGTGGGGCGACGGCCGGCCCGGTCAGCGGCCGGTCGGCGCCGCTCGTCGAAGGGCCGGTCAGAACGGGACCGTGTTCGGGCGCCGACGGGTCGGCGCTCAGCCAGCGGGTCCAGGCTCTCCCGTCCCACCAGCGGAATGTGTTGACCTTGCCGCTGGGGTCGGCGAACCAGCCCGCCGCGTCTGCCACCCGGACAGGATAAGCACCCGACCGCTCACGTTGGCCGTCCCCGATCGCGAACGAGGGTCGGCCGCCAGGACGCTCAGCTGGGCGGGCCGGTCGTTCCCGCCACCCGGTGCAGGTGCCACGACCAGACGGTGCCGATCGCGGCACACCCGGCACCTACCGCCAGCGCGACCGGGATGCTCACGCCCTGCGCCACCAGCCCGAGGCCGATCGGTCCCAGGCCGAGGCCCACGTCGATGAACAGGCTGGCCGTTCCCGAGGCCGCGCCACGCTCGGCGGGCTTCACGGTGGCGAAGATGGCCGAGAAGAACGCCGGCGTCGTGAAGGTGACGCCGACCCCGATCAGGACCGTTCCGGTCAGCACGCCGGCCGGCGTCGTCCAAAGAGCGAGGACCAGCATGCCGGCGGCGATCACCGCCAGGGCGGCCGCCCCGAGGGCCAGCGGCGGCAGGCGGTCCGGCACCTTGGCGAACGCGATCCGGCAGGTCACTACCGTGAGCCCATAGAGCAGGAGCGGCAGGCTGGGATCGGCCGGGCCGACGTCTCGGGCATGCAGGGCCGCGAGGCTCAAGAAACCGCCCATCGGCACCAGGGAGGCCAGGAAGCCCAGCGATGGGGCGACGGCGCCACGATGGATCAACCGCCCATGCCCCCGGCGCTGGCCGATCTCAACCGGCCCGGCGGTCCGGGTCTCGCCGACGCCGGTGATCACCACTGCCACCGCAAGGAGACTCAGCCCGGCCGCCCCGACCCAGGCCATCGGGAAGCCCCATGTCTCCACCATCAGCTGGCCCAGCGGCGGCCCGATCGCCAGGCCGAGGTAGAGACCTAGCGAGTTGTAGCTGAGCGCCTCGCCGATCCGGTCCGGGGGCGCCAGATCGGCAAGGACGGTGAACGACGCCACGAAGAATGCGGCCTCGGCGACGCCGGCGAGCAGCCGGAGCGCGACCACGATCCACAGGGTCTCCACCGTCGCGGTGAGGCCAAGTGCGACCGCGGCCAGCAGCGCACCACCGACGAGCAGAGGCCGCCGCCCGACCGTGTCGCACAGCCTGCCGGCGTATGGACGGAGGAACAGTGCCGACAGTGCGAAGGCGCCGAAGGCCAGCCCCGCGTCCGCCTTGTTCCCCCCTAGCGGCCCGGTCACGTAGAGCGGTAGGGCGAATACCGCCACGCCTACGGCGGTGAAGTAGGCCAGGTCCGCGACGGCGAGCATCGCAAACGGACGGGTCAGCAACGTCGACCGGAGTGGCGTCGAGGTCGCTGCCGTCATGAAGCCAGCGTCGCCGTCCTGCGCGCCAGGCGCCTGCGTAGATCTACCCAGATTTCTCGACGAGCCCGTGCTCCATCGCGTAGAGGGCAGCGC
>DASQUF010000166.1:0-9854 GCA_035641435.1 Propionibacteriaceae bacterium
GCCACCCGCGGGGCCGGGAAGACGGCCTCGCCCAGCACCGCCAAGAAGGCCGCGAGTCGCACGCCGGCGAAGAAGACCAGCAAGGCGACCACGACTAAGGCGACCGCCCGTAAGTCTCCAGTGAAGGAGACCGCTGCCAAGGCGACCAAGAAGGTGGTGACGACAGCTAAGGCGGCGGTTAAGAAGCCCACCGGCAACACCACGGCGAAGAAGACTCCGGCCAAGTCGACCACCAAGAAGATGGCCAAGAAGAGCTGAACTCCGCAGGACGATGCTGGGCCCGGACGCCGTTGGCGTCCGGGCCCGCTGCTTCGCCGGAATACGCGGCATGGCGTACGCGTTGGTCGGGCGGGAGAGGAGTCGGTCATGTCGATGATGCGCGGAGGCGGCGGCGGCTCACTGATGCGTCGGATGTCGACCGATCCGGACATCGCCTCCCACCGGCTCACTCGCGGTGTGTTCCGCCGCATCCTGGCCTTTGCCCGGCCCTACCGCGCCCTGATCATCGTCTTCATCGGCCTGGTCGTGGTGTCCTCGGCTTTGGCCGTGACCCCGCCGCTACTGTTCAAGCTGATCATCGACGACGGCGTGCTCGGTGGGGACCGTTCGCTGCTCATCGCGCTCAGCCTCACCGTCGCCGGCCTGGCCGTGCTCCAAGCCGTGATCGGCCTTGTGCAGCGCTGGTGCTCGTCCAAGATCGGCGAGGGGCTCATCTTCGACCTGCGCACCCGGGTGTTCGACCACGTGCTGCAGATGCCGTTGGCCTTCTTCACCCGGACCCAGACCGGCAAGCTGGTCTCCCGGCTCAACTCCGATGTGATCGGTGCGCAGCAGGCGTTCACCTCGACCCTGTCCACCGTCCTGTCCAACGTGATCAGCCTGGTGCTGGTGCTGATCGCCATGCTGGTGCTCAGCTGGCAGCTCACCCTGGCCGCGCTGGTCCTGCTGCCCGTGTTCCTTATCCCCGCCAAGATCGTCGGGCGCAAGCTCGCCGATCTGACCCGGCGGCAGATGGAGCTCAACGGTGACATGTCGTCGATGATGACCGAGCGGTTCGGCGTCAGTGGCGCGCTGCTGGTCAAGCTGTTCGGCCGGCTTGATAACGAGCACGACCAGTTCGCCAACCGGGCCGGGGCGGTCCGGGACATCTCGGTCAAGATCGCCATGAACGGCCGCTTCTTCTTCACCGCGCTCGGGCTGGTGGCGTCGCTGGCCACCGCGCTCGTCTACGGCGTCGGTGGGTTGCTGGCCATCGACGGACTGCTCACCGTAGGCACGTTGACCGCGCTGGCCGGACTGCTCGGACAGCTCTACGGACCGCTGACCCAGCTGACCAACCTGCGGATCGACGTGATGAACGCCCTGGTCAGCTTCGACCGGGTGTTCGAGGTGCTCGACCTGAAGCCGGCCATCCGGGATCGGGCGGACGCGGTGCCGGTCGCCGGGCCGCCCTCGGTCGCCTTCGACCACGTCAGCTTCACCTACCCGAGCGCGGCGGAGACCTCGCTGGCCAGCCTGGAGTCGATCGCGTCGCTGGACCAGCGGCCGAACACCGAGGTGCTGCATGACGTGTCGTTCGTCGCCGCACCGGGTGCGACCGTGGCTCTGGTCGGGCGCTCCGGCGGCGGCAAGACGACGATGACTCACCTGATCGCCCGGCTCTACGACGCGAGCTCCGGTACCGTCTCGGTGGCCGGCACCGACGTACGCGATCTGCAGCTCGCGTCGCTGCGGGACGCGGTCGGCTACGTCACCCAGGACGCCCACATGTTCCACGACACCATCGCCGACAACCTGCGCTACGCCCGGCCGGACGTGACCGAGGGCCAGATGTGGCGGGTGCTGGGGGCCGCCCAGATCGCCGACCTTGTCCGCAGCCTGCCCGACGGTCTGGACACCGTGGTGGGCGAGCGCGGCTACCGGCTCTCCGGCGGCGAACGGCAGCGGCTGGCCATCGCCCGGCTGCTGCTCAAGGCGCCGCCGATCGTGGTGCTCGACGAGGCCACCGCGCACCTGGACTCCGAGTCGGAAGCCGCGGTCCAGCAGGCGCTGGACATGGCGATGGAGGGCCGGACCAGCATCGTGATCGCCCACCGGCTGTCCACGATCCGCAACGCCGACCTGATCCTGGTCCTCGACTCCGGCCGGATCGTGCAGCGCGGCCGGCACGAGGAACTGCTGGCCGAGGGTGGCCTCTACGCCGAGCTCTACCGCACCCAGTTCGCCGGCCCGGTCAGCGCCAACGCCTGACTTCCTGACGCGCGTTTCACCACCGACCGGCGTGTCGCGCCCTGCGACCGCGACTGGCGTCATGTTCTCCGGCGCGTACCTCGGTCAGAGGCTGCGCAGGGCCCCGCCGTCGACCGCCACCATCGAGCCCGTGAGGTAGGACGCGGCCGGCGACAGGACGAAGGTGGCCACCCGCCCGAACTCCTCTGGCTGGCCGTAGCGCCGCAGCGGGATCGAGGCCTCGGACCTGGCCCGGGCTTCCGCCGGGTCCTCGGACAGCGAGTCCAGGTGCTGCACGCGCTCGGTCTCCACCCGGCCCGGCAGCAGCCCGACGATCCGGGTGCCGTCCGGTCCCAGCTCGTCGGCCAGCTGCTTGACCAGCATGGCCAGCCCGGGTCGGAGCCCGTTGGACGCTGCCAGTCCGGGGATCGGCGCCTTGACCGACGTGGACAGCACCCAGGCCAGCGCCAGGTCGCGTGCGGTGCCGTGTCGGACCACGGCATCGGTCAGGCGCAGCGCGGCCAGGAACACCGAGTCGAACGCGCCTCGCCACTGCTCGACCGTAGTGCCCAGCACGGAGCCGGTCGGGGGGCCGCCCACGCTGACCAGCGCGCCGTCCAGCCGTCCGAAGGTCTCCCGGGCCCGACGGGCGGCGATCTCAGCGGTGTCGTGGTCGGCCAGATCAGCGGCGACCGCCACGGCGCTTTCGCCCCCCAATGCGGCGACGGCGTCATCAAGCACCTCGGCCCGACGGGCGACCAGCACCACCCGGGCTCCCTCCGCAACGAGCTGCTGGGCGGTGGCTTGACCTAAGCCGCTGCTGGCGGCAGAGACGACGAAGACGCGGTCGGTCAGGCCCAGATCCATGACGGCATCTTTACACCGAGGCGCTCTGTGACCTTGCCTCCGCCTCCTCGCGCCGGGCGCGCAGGTCGGCGCGGATGAACACCACGATCCCGGCCAGGGCGACGGCGGTGAAGCCGAACCACTGCATGGCGTACCAGAAGTGCGGGCCCTCGTTGATCTCGGGGAGCTCGACCGGCACCAGACCACCGGGCTGCGGCGGAGCCACCTCGAGCAGGCCGATGTACCCGTTCAGCAGCGAGTAGCCGAGGGCGGCCCCGATCGCGTCGGAGTTGATCAGTCGCAGCTGGTCGTCGACCGGGGTGGTGGCCGCCCGTCGGCCCTGCTCGTTGCGGCGTACGTGCCCGATGACCCGTACCTCACCGGCCGGCGGAGGCGGCGCGGAGCTGGGGATGCGGACGCCCTGCGGTGTGGCTACGAAGCCCCGGTCCACCAGCACCACCCCGGACGCGGTGCGCAGCGGGGTGACCACCTCGTAGCCCTCGTCGTCGCCGTTGCTCCGGTACCGCACGATCAGCTGCTGGTCGGCGACGAAGGTGCCGACGGCCTCCACCCGCTGCCACTGGTCGGCATCGGTGATCGGTCGGGTGAAAACCTCAGCCATCGGCCGGACGGGACGCTGCTCGTTGGCCACCGTCGCGGCGTTGCGGGCGCGGCGCTGCTCCAGCCGGTCCAGCTGCCACTGGCCGAGGTTGACGAAGACCGTGCCGAGAACGGCCACGAAGACCACCAGGCCGGCCCAGCGGAGCCACAGACGGCGCACCCGGCCAGGCTATGCGCTCGGAGCCGTGGGCGGTCTAGGACTCCGCGGGCGGTTCGGTGGCGTCCATCAGCAGCGAGGAGGCGGTGCCCGCGGCGGCGTCCAGGGTCGCTCCTCGGCCGACCGCCACCCCGACCAGGAAGGTGGTCAGCGGCGCCGCCGGCCGCTCCACCTCGTGGGCGGCGTCGCGAGCCAGGTTGAGCAGGGTGCGGATCGTCGGATCCGTCGGAGCCCCCTCCGGAATCTGCAGCGCCTGGGTCAGCGCGTTCAGCCAGGGTTTCAGATCCATGCTCGCTCCTCGCGGTCGGACTTCGCGGTGGTGTCAGGATGATGGCATGGGCCGAGTGACGCGTAACCATTCGGTGTTGCAGCTGAGTCCGGAGGGACCGCGGCGGCGCAATGACCCGGTGGCGGTGGAGGAGCCGCTCGAGGTCAGGGTGAACGGCGAACGCCTGATGGTCACCATGCGTACGCCGGGCGACGACATCGACCTGGTGCACGGGTTGCTGCACAGCGAGGGCGTGATCAGCGACGCCGAGGACGTGACGCTGGCCCGCTACTGTGCGGGCTCCGGACCGGACGGCCTGAACACCTACAACGTGCTAGACGTCAGGCTGGCGGCCGGCGTGGCGCCACCGGCCCCCGACGTCCGCCGACAGGTGGTCACCACCAGCGCCTGTGGCATCTGCGGCAGCACCAGCATCGACCAGGTGCTGCGCCAGTCCCGCCATCCGCTCCCGTCGGACCTCCGCGTGCCGGCGGCCCTGGTCCAGTCGAGTCCGGTGCGGCTGGGTGAGCAGCAGCGGATCTTCGCCAAGACCGGCGGGCTGCACGCGGCAGGACTGCTCGGACGGGACGGCGTCATGATCTGTGTCCGGGAGGACGTCGGCCGGCACAACGCGGTGGACAAGGTGGTCGGCTGGGCGCTCCGGCAGCAGCGGATCCCGTTGTCTGACGTCATTCTGGTTGTCAGCGGGCGGGCCTCGTACGAGCTCACCCAGAAGGCGGTACTGGCGGGCATCGGCATGCTTGTCGCGGTCTCCGCGCCCAGCTCGCTGGCCGTCGACCTGGCCGCCGAGGCCGGCCTCACCCTGGTCGGCTTCGTCCGGGGCGAGTCGATGAACGTCTACACCCACCCCGAGCGGATCGTCGTCGATGCGCCCGTGCCTGCGCCACGATTCCCGGACGCTACGAGCGCGCGAGCAACGACGCGAGCGGGGGTTCTCGATGGGTACGGTCCGTGAGGCAGCATGGGCTTCGAAATGATCAGCCGGGTCTAGACTCAGCGGGTGACCGCCCTGCCGATGCCTGAGGTGCGTACGCGCCCGACCGGCTCGGCCGCGCCCACGACGTACGCGCTGGCCGACCGCTACGGTCGCGTCGCCCGAGACCTGCGGGTGTCCCTGACCGATCGATGCAACCTACGTTGCACCTACTGCATGCCGGCGGAAGGGCTGCCGTGGCTGCCGACGGATGACCTGCTGACCGACGCCGAGATCCTGCGGCTGGTCGGGGTGGGCGTGTCCCGGCTCGGCATCACCAGCGTCCGGCTCACCGGCGGCGAGCCGCTGCTGCGCAAGAACCTCGAGGCGCTTGTCGCCGGGATCGCGGCGCTGCGGCCCCGGCCGTCGATCGCCATGACCACCAACGCGATCGGGCTGGCCACCCGGGTCGCTGGGCTCGCGGCGGCGGGCCTGGACCGAATCAACATCTCGGTCGACACCCTGGACCCGGACACCTTCGCCTCGCTCAGCCGCCGCCGCCGGCTGCCCGACGTGCTGGCCGGCGTACGCGCCGCCCGGGCCGCGGGACTCGATCCGGTCAAGATCAACACGGTGCTGCTGCGTGGGGTGAACGACCATGAGGCGATCGACCTGCTGCGCTGGGCGATGGCCGAGGGGGTACAGCTGCGCTTCATCGAGCAGATGCCGCTGGACGCCCAGCACGGATGGCGACGCACCGAGATGGTGACGGCGGCCGAGATCCGGGCCCGGCTGACCGAACAGGTCAACCTGGTCGAGGACGAGGAGGACGCCGTGACCCGGGGGAGCGCGCCGGCCGAGCTGTTCCGGGTGGCCGGTACCGGGTACCGTGTCGGCATCATCGCCTCGGTGACCCAGCCGTTCTGCGGCGCCTGCGACCGGGTGCGGCTGACCGCGGACGGCCAGATCCGCAACTGCCTGTTCGCCCGGACCGAGTCCGACCTGCGCGCTCCGCTGCGGGAGGGCGCCGACGACACCGAGATCGCCCGTCGGTGGGTCGCGGCCGTACGCGGCAAGCAGGCCGGGCACGGCATTGACGACCCGAGCTTCCTGCAGCCCGACCGGCCGATGTCGGCCATCGGCGGCTGAGCTCCTCGCTGAGTCGGCCGCCCACCACCGCGCCCGCGTCGCAGCCATCCGCCCTCGCAAGCGTCTCGGGCTCCCGCCAGGCCCGTCCACGCTCCGCCGGCCGTCCGTGGTGTGGCGACCGATCCCTCTCGTCTCCAGCTACAGGTCGGCGACCTCGCGCAGGAACCCGCGGGCGGAGAGAAACGCACGGAGCGAGTCCCGATGCTCGGGGCAGGCGAGCCAGTGCTTGCGTCGCTCCGGCGGATGGATGCGCGGGTTGTTCCAGCTCAGGTCGTAGACGGCGGACGCGCGGCAACCCTTGGCGGAGCAGAGCAGCAGATCAGGCAACCTTGCGGTCCCGTCCCTCCCGGTGCCGGTCCTGGCGGTCGGCGGTCGGTGGCTCGTCGGCGTCGTTGACCGGTCCGCTGATCACCTCGGCATCGTCGGCGCCCGTGGTCAGCTGCGGACGGTCGGTCGTCACTCCGTCGCGGACCCGCGTCGGCTGGCTGCGCTGGTTGGCCTGGTTGGCCACGATGACCGCGACGTAGGGCAGGATCACCGCACCGGCGAACAGCACCCAGCGCATCGGCCCTTCGACGAAGATCATGGCGACGAAGCACGCGGTGCGGAAGGCCATGGTCAGCGCGTAGCGCCGCACCCGCGAGCTGTGCTCGACGCTGGCGGCGTCACGGGCATCGGTGATCAGTGGGACGGGGCCCTTGTCACCGGACGCCGACGGGCCCTCGCGGTCGCTCACCGTGTCAGCGTACGCCTGCTCGCCGGTACACCGGAGGGCTCGATAGCGTGACCATGTGAACGCATCCAAACCGGCCGACCAGGGCGAAAGTATCTCCGATACCGCTGTGTCCCGGGTAGTCCTGGTGACCGGCGGCAGCAAGGGGATCGGCCGCGGGATCGCCGCCCGCCTGCGGCGTTCCGGACACCGGGTGGCCGCGACGTACCGCAGCGGGAACGTCCCGGACGGCGTGCTCGGCGTCCAGTGCGATGTCACCGACCCCAGCCAGGTCGAGGCGGCTTTCACCGAGGTCGAGGCGACCCTCGGGCCCGTCGAGGTCCTGATCGCCAACGCCGGCATCACGCGGGACGGACTTGTGCTGCGGATGAGCGACGACGACTGGGACGCGGTGCTTCACACCAACCTGACGGGCGCGTTCCGGGTGGCCCGTCGGGCGGCCCGACCCATGGTGCGGGCCCGGTTCGGCCGGATCGTGTTCATCTCCTCGGTCGTCGGCCAGCTCGGCTCGGCCAGGCAGGTGAACTACGCCGCCTCCAAGTCCGGGCTGGTCGGGCTGGCCCGCTCGCTGGCCCGGGAGCTGGGATCGCGCGGGGTGACTACCAACATCGTCGCTCCGGGGTTCATCGAGACCGACATGACCGCCGAGCTCACCGACGAGCTCAAGGGCAAGTACTCCGAGCAGATCCCGCTGGGCCGGATGGGGACGGTCGACGACATCGCGGCGGTGGTGGAGTTCCTGGTCAGCGATGCGGCCGGCTACGTCACCGGAGCCCTGGTCCCGGTCGACGGCGGCCTCGGGATGGGCCACTGATGGGCATCCTCGACGGCAAGAACATCCTGGTCGCCGGGGTCACTCTGGACACCTCGATCGGCTTCCACGTCGCCCGGGTCGCCCAAGCGGAGGGCGCCACCGTCGTCGTCTCCAACTTCGGCCGGGCGATGCGCCTGACCGGTCGGGTGATCAAGAAGCTCGACCCGGTGCCGCCGCTGCTCGAGGTGGACGTCACCAACGACGAGCACCTGGCCGGGCTGGCCCGACAGCTGGGCGGACACGTCGACCGGCTGGACGGACTGGTGCACTCCCTGGCCTTCGCCAACCCCAGAACCGCTCTCGGAGGAAAGTTCCTGTCCACGCCATGGGCCGACGTCAGCACCGCCCTGCAGGTGTCGGCGTACTCCCTGGCCTCCCTGACCATGGCGTGCCAGCCGCTGCTGGTGGCCGGGTCGTCGGTGGTCGGGCTGACCTTCGACGCCCGGGTCTCCTGGCCGGTGTACGACTGGATGGGCGTCTCCAAGGCGGCGCTGGAGAGCACCAGCCGCTACCTGGCCCGCTACCTGGGGCCGGAGGGCGTACGCGTCAACCTGGTCGCCGCCGGTCCGCTGGAGACCCTGGCCAAGAAGGCGATCGGTGGCGCCGAGGAGTTCAACGACGTGTGGGGAGCGCGCGCCCCGATCGGCTGGGACCCCAAGGACATCACCCCGACGGCCAAGGCGGTGGTGGCGCTGCTCAGCGACTTCTTCCCCAAGACCACCGGCGAGATGATCCACGTCGACGGCGGTCTGCACTCCACCGGCGCCTGAACCATGAGTCGTTCACGGGGGGGCTCGGGGGAGTCGTCCCCCCGGCGGGACCCGCGATGACCAGCGAACGGCCCCGGTCCTTGGTTGAGGTGCGGCTGCTGGACGGGCCGAACCTGTACTTCCCGCGGCCGGCCGCCAAGGTGACGCTGGACTGTGCCGGCTTGGTCGACCTGCCGGTCGGGGCTGCCCGGGAGCTGGCCGATGCGCTCGGGCTGGGCACCACCCGACCGGGCCCGCCGAGCTCGGTGTTCCGCCAGCGCTTCGCGATCCGGCTGCTGACCCGGGTGGTCCGTCGGCTGGCCCACGCCGCCGGGGTCGCCCGGCTGGCCGTGCGCTGCCGACCGGGGTCGTCAACCAACGAGATCGTGGTGGCCTACCCCTGGCACAACTCGACGCGGGCCGAGGCGCTGGCGTACGGGCTGGGCACCGTGGTCGATGACCTGCCGAGGGGCGCGAACCCGATGCTGGCCGCGCTGACCGATGCGGCGGCCACCCTGGCCGCGACGGAACCGGGTTCCCCGCCCCGGCTGCTCCGACCCTCGATCCCGGTGGTCGCGGTCACCGGGACCAACGGCAAGACAACCACCGCGCGGATGATCGCGTACGTCGCCCAGCGGGCCGGCATGTCGGTGGGCTGGTCCAGCACGGACGGCGTGTACCTGAACGGGGTGCTGGTCGAGGCCGGCGACTACTCCGGGCCCAGCGGGGCCGGGCAGGTGCTCGGGCTGCCAGGTGTGCAGCTGGCGGTGACCGAGACCGCCCGGGGCGGCATCCTGCGCCGCGGAGTCGGGGTCGCGTACAACGACGTGTCGGTGGTGACCAACATCAGCGCCGACCACCTGGGCCTGGGCGGGATCGACACGCTTGACCAGCTCGCCGAGGTGAAGGCGGTGATCACCAAGATCACCAAGCCGACCGGCGTATGCGTGCTGAACGCCGACGACCCGCGAACCTTCGCCATGCGGCTGGGTATCCGGGCTCGGATCTGGGTGTTCAGCATCGACCCGAGCTCGCCGTCGGGGCGGGTGGTGCTGGACGCCGGAGGCCGGGTCACCACGGTGCTCGGCGGGTGGGTGGCGGTGCTGGAGGACGGGCAGGATCCGCTGCCCATCGTGCCGGTGGTCGACGTGCCGATGACCCTGGCCGGGCTGAGCCGGGTCAACGTGGAGAACACGCTGGCGGTGACCTCGGCCACCCTGGCGCTGGGGTTCACCCCGGAGCAGGTGGCGACCGGCCTTCGCGAGTTCGCTCCGGCGGAGAACAATCCCGGACGGATGAACGTCTGGACGGTGCCGCTGCCCAGCGGCGGGACGGCCAGCGTGGTGATCGACCT
>DASQUF010000167.1:0-4904 GCA_035641435.1 Propionibacteriaceae bacterium
GTCGCCGCGGGAGATCTCCTCGATGGCGAAGGCGTCGCCGAACAGGTCCTCCTCCTCGCCCGGCCGGATGACTGGGACGGCCCGGGACGGTCCGGTCACGCTGAACCGGGGCAGGGTGGCCGGGTCGGCGTAGAAGCACCAGAACACGAACAGCGAGCCGGGGCGGGTGAGCCGACGGACGTTGTCCGCCATCGCCCGCCGGCCGGCCGGCGCGAGGTCGTCCAGGGTGCCGAAGTCCAGGACGAGGTCGAAGGACCCGTCGAGCCCTGGAAGCTCCGCCGTCAGATCGCCCGCGACGAACTGGCACCGGACACCGGCTTGGGCTGCCCGCGCCCTGGCCTTGGCCAGCGCGACCGGCGAGAAGTCGACGCCGACCACCCCGAAGCCGTGCTCGGCGAGGTAGACGGCGTTCGCACCGGTGCCGCAACCCAGGTCGACGGCCCGCGGATGGGAGTGCGGAGTCACCCGGCCGGACTCGAGCAGCTCCCGTAGGTCGTCGCGGACGCCAACCGCGTCCCACGGCGCCCAGACCCGGTACATCAGGTCGTACGCCCAGCGGCGCATCGGTACTCCTTACCTATCCACAGCAGAGCGCAGCAGGTCGATCGCCTGCCGCGGTGTCGGCCGGGCGGCGATTGCCTCGGCGACCTGTCGGGCGTTGTCCGCGTACACCGGATCACCAAGGACAGTCTCGACCGCCGCGACGAGCCGGTCGGAGATCTCCGGGGGATGGACGCGGACGCCGATCTTGGCCGCGACCAGCCGGTCGGCATTGTGCATCTGGTCGGCGAACATCGGGACGGCGACCAGGGGCAGCCCGCGGGCGAGGGCGGCGACGGTCGTGCCGGAGCCGGCGTGGATCACCGCCGCGTCGCAGAGCATCGCCCGGGACTGCGGTTCGTACGCCGAGACGGTGACGTTGGCCGGCGGCTGCCCGATCGCGGCCGGGTCGAAGGGGCCCAGCGTGAGCAAGACGTCAGCGTCGACGCGGCCGAGGGCATCGAGGAGGGCGGTGAACACCGGACGGCCGAAGTCGTTCTGCCCGGCCATCGAACCGAGCGTGGCGTAGACCCGGGGGCGGGAACCGAGCGTCGTCGGCCGGGCATCGGGGGTTGCGCGCGGCGGGGCCCCGTCCTCGGCGTCCTCGTGGCGGTACCAGATCGCCTCGGCCGGCAGCCGGGACGGATCGTTCCACAGCAGAGGCGGCACCGGGCTCAGGTAGCGGATCCCCGCCTCGTACGGCAGCCGGGTGCTCGGCGGCAGTCCAGCCGCCGCCCGCAGGTCGTTGGCGGCCGCCACGACCGGGTCCCACTTCAGGTCGGCCAGGTCCAGCGCGGTGATGCCGAGGTAGGCGCTCGGCACTCCGCAGGCCTCTGCGGCGACGTGCGTGCTGATCTCGTTCGCAATCACCAGGTCGGGGCGGAACTCGGTGATTGCGGCCTGCTGGGCGGGTAGAGCGGCGAGCCCCTGGATGCGGGTGAAGATCTCCGCGACGACGTAGGTGTTCAGGTCGTGGTCCGGCAGGTTGGCCCAGGCCCGGCCGATGTCGGCGGGGTCGCCGTAGGGGATCGGCACGGCCGCGTAGCCGAAGCTCTGCACGGTGGAGACCGCCTCTGTGGCCACGGCGAACAGCACCTCGTCGCCGGCCTCCACGGCGGCCCGGGCCAGCGGGATCGTCGGGTAAATGTGCCCCAGTCCGGCGGCGGACGTGAACAGGACACGCATTCGGCGACTCCTTCGCCATCAGTGTCACCGATGCGGAGGCGCCTCGCCAGTACCAGTACGACCAACGCGAAGAACGGCGGAGGCTACGCGGCGGTCGTCTCGGTGGTCGCGCCGGCGAGCGCTTCAGCCTTGGCCCGGCGGCGGTGCAGCACGAACTCGACGATCATCGGGATGATCGAGACGAACACGATCAGGATCAGTACGGCCTCGATGTTGTCCCGAACGATCGGGATGTTGCCCAGGTAGTAACCAAGAGTGGTCACGCCGCAGGCCCACAGCACGCCGCCGAGTGCGGTGTAGGCGATGAACTTGCGGAAGTCCATCTTGCCGACGCCGGCCACCAGGGTGACGAAGGTCCGGACGATGGGTACGAAGCGGGCCAGGATCAGCGCGCGGTTGCCGTACTTCTCGAAGAACGCGTGGGTCTTGGTGACGTACTTCGGGTTCAGGATCCGCCCGATCAGCCCGCGCCGAGGCCGAAACAGCGGAGGCCCGATCAGCCGCCCGATCCAGTAGCCGGAGACGTTGCCGGCAATGGCGGCGAGGGTGAGGACCAGGCAGACGATGGGCAGCGAGTAGGGGATCGCGCCGCGGGCTACGAAGAGACCGACGGTGAACAGCAGCGAGTCGCCGGGCAGGATCGCGAACAGTCCGCATTCGGCGAAGATGATGAACGACACCACCGGCAGCGCGTACGGCCCGGCGGCCTGGATCAGGTACTCCGGGTCCAGCCAGGGCGGCAACAGCATCGGGAACACGAGGTCAAACGGTACCGTCGCGGTCTGTGGATTTGCTAAATGAGGACGATTTGGCCGCGGTCGCCGGCCCCGGCGTCGGACCCCATCCGGAGCCGTGGCCGGACGACGATCGTCTGGACCCGGACCTGCTGGCGCACGGTGACTCCCGCAACGTCCTCGACCGCTACCGCTACTGGTCCGTGCCGGCCATCGTTGCCGACCTGGACCGGAGCCGGCACGCCCTACACGTGGCGATCCAGAACTGGGAGCACGACTTCAACATCGGCTCCATCGTCCGCACCGCCAACGCGTTCAACGTCTCACGTGTGCACATCCTCGGCCGCCGCCGCTGGAACCGCCGCGGCGCCATGGTCACCGACCGCTACCTCCACGTGGAGCACCACCCGGACGTGGCCGCGTTCACCGCCTGGGCCGAGGACTCGGCGTACCCGCTCGTGGGCGTGGACAACCTGCCCGACGCGGTGCCGCTGGAGACCACCGAGCTGCCCGAGCGGGTCTGCCTGGTCTTCGGATCTGAAGGCCCCGGACTGACCGAGGACCTGGTGGCGGCCTGCGACTCGCTGGTCGCCATCACGCAGTACGGCTCCACCCGATCGCTCAACGCGGGCGCGGCCGCCGCCATCGCGATGTATCACTGGGCCCGGCGCTGGGCCAACTGAGGAGGATTCGGGCGGAGCCGGTCGAAGGCTAGTTCCCGCCCATCGACCAGCTCCGGGCGATTGCTTGCGTCTGGGAGCGGGCTTGCCGCCGAGACCGTCCAGCCCCATACTGGTCTCGACTGGTACGACACCGTTGTCAGCCGGAGGGGACAGTGCACATGATGGAGCGCCGGAACGGCCTACGAACGGGCACGCTCACCCTGGAGCGATCCGGTGGCGGCACACTCGACTGGCCGCGCTCGGTGGCGACCACCAAACGCGCGCAGGTCCGCGGGATCCTTGAGCAGCTCATCGACACCGAGCTGCATCCGGGCGACCCGATCCCCTCCGAACGGGCCCTGGTCACCCGGCTCGGCGTCAGCCGGGTCACCGTCCGGCAGGCCATCACCGACCTGGTCGACGGGGGCGTGCTGGAGCGGGTGCACGGCAAAGGCACCTACATCACCGGTCCCCAGGTCGACTCGCGGCTGCACCTGACCTCCTTCTCCCGCGAGATGCGGGACCGTGGGCTGGTCCCTGCGACCGTGGTGCTGGCCGCGAGCGAGCAACCGGCCGACGACGACGTCGCGTACGCGCTCCGGATCCGGCCGGGCCGGCCGATGGTTCGGGTCGAGCGGCTGCGGATGGCGGACGGCACCCCGATGGCGTACGAGGTCGGCCACTATCCGTCGATGCTCTTCCCGGGGCTGCTGCAGCGCGAGCTGGGCTCGCTCTACGACGTGTTCGCCAACGAGTACGGCGTGGTGGTGACCAGTGGTGAGCAGACCGTCCGCGCGGAGTCGGCCGACGCCCACCAGGCGCGGATCCTGGGGATCGCCAAGCGCGCGCCGCTGCTCGTGCAGGAGCGGGTGACCCACGCCGGCGATCGGGTCATCGAGCTGTCCACCTCCTGGTACCGGGCCGACCGGTACCGGATTCACATGGCGATCACGCCGCGGGGCGCCCGCGAGAGCTGAGCCGCCGCGGTTGTCTGCGGTGACAAGATGATCGCGTGAGCGAGCTTGCGAGCTCACCAATGAGCACAGCAGCGACGCGAACGTGGCCGACGAGCGTCAGCGAGGAGGACCCGTGAGCATGAGCCCGATCGTCGAGCTGGTGGTGCCGTACGACGCCGGCCCGCTGACCGAGAAGGTCGCCCGCCGCCGGGCCCTGGTCCGCTCGCGCATTGTCAGCCTGGTGATCACCCTCGCGGTGCTGGTGGCGATCTACTTCTGGCAGCGCGACCAGCTGCAGGGCAACGGCTTCCTCGTCGTGTACGGCGTGGTCATCGCGATCCCGGTGATCTGGCTGATCGTGGTGCTGATCATGTACCTCCGGACCCGCAAGCGGCTGCGCACCCTGCAGCCGGGCATCGCCGTCCAGATCGGCCCGCCCGGCATCATGGTCGGCGGGCTCGGTGCCTCCTGGCCGGAGGTCGCCGCGGTGGCCGCGGTCAAGCCCGGGGTCGGCCACGGGCCGGTGCTGCGGCTGACCCTGCACGACGGCCGGCAGGCCGCGGTGCCCTTCGAGCAGATCACGGTATTCCCGGCCACCCTGGACGGTGCCGTCCGGGCGTTCTCGGCCAGCCGGCACGGCGTCGACCTCACGGCGTTGGACAACTGATATGTAGCGTCAGCTGTCAAGAGGGCGTGGGTGGGTCGGCCGTCTCACTGGGTGTGGGGCGGCCGGCCCGTTCTTCGTTGCGGCGTCTTTGATCTTGGTCAGCGTGTCTGGCGACGCGCGGTCAGGCTGATATGCGCGGGTTGGTTACCGCAGGACGGGC
>DASQUF010000168.1:0-7937 GCA_035641435.1 Propionibacteriaceae bacterium
TCTGGGTGATCCTGCTGATCGCCGCGGCCAGCAACGGGGTCAACCTGACCGACGGCCTGGACGGCCTCGCGGCGGGGGCCTGCGTGATGATCTTCGGCGCCTACACCCTGGTGAACATCTGGCAGTTCAACCAGTCCTGCGCCTACACCGCCTCGGCCGGGCCCAAGTGCTACGAGGTGCGGGACCCGTACGACCTCGCCGTGGTGGCCATCGCGCTGACCGGGGCCTGCTTCGGCTTCCTGTGGTGGAACGCCGAGCCGGCCAAGATCTTCATGGGCGACACCGGGTCGCTCTCCCTCGGCGGCGCACTGGCCGGGATGGCGATCTTCACCCGGACCGAGCTGCTGCTGGTGATCCTGGGCGGGCTGCTGGTGATCGAGGTGATGTCGGTCATCCTGCAGGTCGGGTTCTTCAAGCTGACCAAGGGCAAGCGGCTGTTCAAGATGTCACCGATCCACCACCACTTCGAGCTGCTCAACTGGGCCCAGGTCACCATCGTGATGCGGTTCTGGATCATCGCCGGGCTCTTCGTGTCCGGGGGGCTGGGCATCTTCTACGCCGAGTGGGTGTCGGGCACATGAACGGTCGCTGCGCGACGGAGTCGCTTCGCGACTACGGTCGCTGCGCGACGGAGTCGCTTCGCGACTCGAAGGGCGTTGTGGGCGCAAGCGCCCGCGTTTTCCGGTTCCGCCAGAACCAAGCCCTCCTTCGTCGGGCGGTTCTGACGGTCGGGCTTCGCCCGAGGATGCGCCCGGAGCCTGTCGAAGGGCGGGTTCGGTGAGCGTCGCCTGGCTGCCGCAGGCCGACGGCACCTCACCCTGGTCACAGGCCCACGTGGTGGTCGCCGGCATCGGCGTGTCCGGGTTTGCCGCGGCCGACGGGCTGCTCGAGTTCGGCGCCCGGGTGACCGTGCTGGACGACCGGGCCGACGAAGGCAACCGTGACAAGGCCACTCTGCTGGAGACCCTCGGCGGCACCGTACGGCTGGGTCCGGGCTCGACCGCCGAGCTGCCCGTCGACGCGGACCTGGTGATCACCACCGGCTGGCCGGCCACCGCCCCACTGCTGGTCCAGGCCGCCGCCCGCGGCGTCCCGATCTGGAGCGAGGTCGAGCTGGCCTGGCGGCTCAGCCGGCCGGCCAAGGCCGTGCCCTGGCTCGGCATCACCGGAACCAACGGCAAGACCACGACCACCCAGATGCTGGCGTCGATCCTGACCGCGGCCGGACTCCGCACCGCGGCGGTCGGCAACATCGGCCGGCCGATCACCGAGATCGTGCTGGACCGGGAGGGATACGACGTTCTCGCGGTCGAGCTGTCCAGTCACCAGCTGCACTGGTCGCACTCGCTGGCGTTGCACTCGGCCGCGGTGCTCAACGTCCAGCCGGACCACCTGGAGTGGCACGGCTCCTACGCGGCGTACAGCGACGCGAAGGCCACGATCTACTCGCGCGTCCAGGCCAGCTGCGTCTACAACGTGGCCGACCCGGAGACCGAGCGGATGGTGGAGCAGGCGGAGGTGACCGAAGGAGCCCGGGCCATCGGCTTCACTCTCGGCACCCCGGGACTTTCCATGCTCGGGGTGGTGGACGACCTGCTGGTCGACCGCGCGTTCATCCCGCAGCGGCGCGACTCGGCGCTGGAGCTGGCCAAGATCAGCGACGTCCCCGGGGCGGCAGCGGGCCAGCCCCCCGCGCCCCACCTGGTGGCGAACGCCCTGGCCGCGGCCGCCTTGGCCCGGTCGTTCGGAGTACCGGCCACCGCGGTCCGCGACGGGCTGCGGGTGACCTCCCTCGGGGCGCACAAGATCCAGATGGTGGCCGAGCTGGCCGGGGTGCGCTGGGTCGACGACTCCAAGGCCACCAACCCACACGCCGCCGACGCGGCGCTGCGCGCGTATGAGCCCGACGCTGCCGCCGAGGCGGGGAAGATCGTCTGGATCGCCGGCGGCCAGGCGAAGGGCACGACTTTCGACGACCTGGTCCGCGCGCACGCCGGACGGCTGCGCGGCGTGGTGCTGCTGGGCGTCGACCGAGCGGTGATCGCCGACGCGTTGGCCCGACACGCGCCGAACGTCCCGGTCAGACTGATCGCCACCACGGACACTGGTGCCATGGCACGGGCCGTCGCAGCTGCCGACCAGCTGGCCAGACCCGGCGATGCCGTGCTGCTGGCCCCGGGTTGCGCCAGCAAGGACATGTACACCGACTACGCCGCGCGCGGAGAAGCCTTCACCGCCGCGGTCCGGGAGCTCGCGAGGGGGGAAGGCAGCCAGTGAGCGAGACGTTGACCCCGCGCCCGGACCAGCCGTCCCCACGAGTGACGGCCTCATCGTCGCGTCCGACCTCGGGCCCCGAGCTGGCGGCCTGGCTGCGCGGCGTGCTGGACCGCCCACTGACCAGCTACCACCTCGTACTCGGCTCGGTCGCGCTGCTGCTGGTGGTCGGCGTCATGATGGTGCTGTCCGCCTCGAGCGTGAACGCCTACGTCTCCAACGACGACTCGTACTACTACGTCAAGCGGCAGCTGGTGTTCCTCGGCATCGGCGCGATCGGCGCCGTGGTCATCATGAAGCTGCCAGTCCAGACGCTGCGGGCGCTGGGCTGGGTCGCGGTCGCGCTGGCGGCGGTGCTGCTGATCCTGACCTACACCCCGCTCGGGATCAGCGTGAACGGCAACCGGAACTGGCTCAGCCTCGGCTCCCGCAGCTTCTCCGTCCAGCCCGCCGAGTTCGCCAAGCTGGCGATGATCGTCTGGGGGGCCAACGTGCTGGCCCGCAAGCAGCGGTTGCTCGACCAGCCCAAGCACCTGCTGGTCCCGTTCCTGCCGGTCAGCGGACTGCTGATCCTGCTGGTGGTCTTCCAGGGCGACGCGGGGACGGCGGTGGTGATGGCTGGGATCGTGGCCGGCATCCTGTGGATCGTCGGTGCCCCGCTGCCGGTGCTGGCCGGACTGGCCGCGGCGGGGGCCGCCGGGGTGGCCGCCATGTTCGTCACCTCACCGGTCCGGATGCGCCGTCTGGCCGCTTTCCTCGACCCGACCCTGAACGCGGGCGGGATCAACGACCAGGCCAGCTCCGGGCTGTGGGCGATCGCCTCCGGCGGCTGGTGGGGCGTCGGGCTCGGCGCCAGCCGACAGAAGTGGGGCAGCCTGCCCGAGGCGCACACCGACTTCATCTTCGCGGTGCTGGGAGAGGAGTTCGGGCTGCTCGGCAGCCTGATGGTGCTCGGCCTGTTCGGCATCCTCGGGTACGCCGGGATCCGGATCGCGATCCGCTCCGACGACCCCTTCGCCCGGTACGCGGCTGGAGGCGTGACCATGTGGTTCGGCGTGCAGAGCCTGTTCAACCTGGCCGTCGTGCTGCGCCTGCTGCCCGTGGCCGGCGTCCCGCTGCCGATGGTCTCCTACGGCGGCTCGGCCCTGATCGCCAACCTGCTCGCCGTGGGGGTGCTGCTCGGCTGCGCCCGGCGCGAGCCCGACGCCCGCCGGATGCTGGCCCGTCGGTCGAAGCGACCGGTGTCGCGAATGACCACGGTGACCGGCTCGCGTGCGGCCGCGGCCCGACCGCGCCGATGAGGGAGCCCGCCGGCTCGATCGTGCTGGCCGGCGGCGGCACCGCGGGACACACCTCGCCGCTGCTGGCCACCGCGTACGAGCTGCTCGACCAGCGACCCGACCTCCGGCTGACCGCGGTGGGTACCGCTCGCGGTCTGGAGACCACGGTGATCCCCGCGGCCGGGCTGGCCCTGGAGCTGATCCCGCCGGTGCCCATGCCCCGGCGTCCCGGTGTGGACCTGGCCCTGGTCGGGCCCCGGCTGGTCTCGGCCGTGCAGGCCAGCGTGGCGGTGCTGCGCCGGGTCGGCGCCCAGGCGGTGCTCGGCTTCGGCGGCTACGTGTCCACTCCGGCCTACCTGGCCGCCCGCCGGCTGGGCCTGCCGATCGTGCTGCATGAACAGAACACGCTGCCCGGTCTGGCCAACCGGCTGGCCGCCCGCCTCACCCGCCACGTCTTCACGTCGTTCCCGACCACGCCGCTGCCGCACGCGACCTGCATCGGACTGCCGATGCGCCGCAGCATCACCGAGCTGGACCGGGCCGCGCTGCGCGGACCGGCGCGGGCGACATTCGGGCTGCCCGACGACGGCGATGTCCTGCTGGTCAGTGGCGGGTCGCAGGGTGCCGCCAGCATCAACCGGGCAGCCCGGGAGGCCCGACCGCGGTTGCTGGCCGCCGGGGTCTCAGTGCTGCACGTGCTCGGTCCGAAGAACATCACCAGCGACGACGTCGGTGTCGTCGACCCGGACACCGGCGCTGTGTACGCCCCGGTCGCCTACGTTGAGCGGATGGAGCAGGCGTATGCGGTGGCCGACCTGATGCTCGGCCGATGCGGGGCCAACACGGTGATGGAGACGACCGCGGTCGGCCTGCCGGCGGTGTTCGTGCCCTACCCGCACGGCAATGGCGAGCAGGGCCGTAACGCCGCGCTGGTGGTGGAGGCCGGCGGGGGGCTGCTGCTTCCCGACGCCGACTGCACGCCGGAGTGGGTCGCCGCCGAGATCCCGGCGTTGCTGGTCGACCAGCAACGGCGGCAGGGAATGACCGCGGCCCTGGCCGGTGTTGCCCGGACCGACGCCGCCGCCGTACTGGCGAGAAGAACTCTGGAGGTGATCGGCTGATGGGGCTCCTCACGCCCGTCGAGCTGCCGAGCCTGGCCGACCTGGGGCCAGTGCACTTCATCGCCATCGGCGGCTCCGGTATGAACGGGATCGCCTCGATGATGCTGGCCAGCGGCGTACGGGTCAGCGGCAGCGACCGCCAGGACTCGAAGTACCTACGCGCGCTGGAGGCCGCCGGAGCCCGGGTGTATGTCGGGCACCGGGCCGAGCAGCTGGGGAACGCGGAGACGGTGGTCGCCTCGTCCGCGATCCGGGAGGACAACCCCGAGCTCGCCGAGGCCCGGCGGCGAGGGCTGCGCGTGCTGCACCGCAGCGCCGCGCTCGGCGTGCTGATGCTCGGCCGGCGGGGGATCGCCGTGGCCGGCACCCACGGCAAGACCACGACCACGGCGATGATCGCGCACGTGCTGACCAGCTGCGGCCAGGACCCCTCGTTCGTCATCGGGGGTGCCCTGACCGGCTCCGGCACCGGCGGCCACCTCGGCTCGGGGGAGGCGATGGTGGTCGAGGCCGACGAGAGCGACGGCTCCTTCCTGCAGTACCCGGCCGAGATGGCGGTGGTGACCAATATCGACCCCGACCACCTGAGCAACTGGGGCACGGCCGAGAACTACGCCGACGGGTTCCTGGCCTTCGCCACCGGCGACGAGGTCCGGTTGGTCGTGATCAGCGCCGACGACGCTGGGGCCGTCCAGCTGACCGAGCGCCTGCGTGCGCGGTCCGGGGGACCGGAGATCGTCACCTTCGGGGTGGCGGAGACCGCCGACATCCGGGTCTCGGGTGTCACGCTGGCCGGCTCAGGCTCGGAGTTCGCCCTGCACCGCGACGGCCGTGGTGGGCCGGTCACGTTGGCCGTCCCCGGCCACTACAACGTGCTCAACGCGGCGGCGGCGTACGCGGTGACGACCTGGCTGGGCGCCGACGAGGCCGAGGTGCGCCGGCAGCTGTCGGCCTACGGCGGCACCTACCGGCGGTTCCAGCACATCGGCACGGTGGACGGCATCCGGGTCTACGACGACTACGCGCACCACCCCACCGAGGTGCGCAACACGCTGATCGCGGCGCGCACCGCGGCCGGCGACGGACGGGTCGTCGTCTGCTTCCAGCCGCATCTCTACACCCGCACCCGGGACTTCTGGCTCCAGCTGGCCGAGGCGCTGGAGCAGGCGGACCAGGCCATCGTGATGGATGTCTGCGGTGACCGGGAGGACCCGCTGCCCGGGATCGACGGGGCGATGGTGGCCCGGGCGGTCCGGGCCGGCACGGCCGACGTGACGTACGAGCCGGTGTGGGACGCGGCGGCGCCGACGGTGGCCGCGATCGCCCGCCCCGGTGACCTGGTGATCACGGTGGGTTGCGGGGACGTGACCAAGGTCGCGCCGCTGATCGTCGGTCAGCTGGAGCACCGCGCGGCAGGCGTCCGGTGACCGCCGGCGCCCGCCGACCCCATCGGGCGACCGTGGTGCTGCTGGTCGCGGTGCTGCTGCTCGCGGTGGGTACCTGGGTGGCCTACTTCTCGCCGTTGCTGGTGGTGCGGGAGGTCGCCGTGGCGGGTGAGCGTCAGGTCAAGGCCGACGAGGTGATCGCGGCCGCGGCGGTGCCGATGGGTACGCCGCTGGCGCGCCAGGACGTCCAGGGCATCGCCGAACGGGCGACCCGGGTCCCGGCCGTCCAGGCGGCGTCGGTCACCCGACAGTGGCCGAGCACCCTGGTGGTCACGGTGACCGAGCGGCAGGCGGTCCTGGTCGTCCGGCAGGGCGCTGACTTCCTGCTGGTCGACGCCACCGGCGTCGCCTTCGACCGGGTCCCGTCGGCGCCTGCCGGTGCGGTTCAGGCGGAGGCCGACCCGACCAACCGGCAGCTACTGGCCGACGTCGGCATGGTGGCCGGCGCGCTCTCCGGGGGCCTCGGTCGCGAGGTCACTCGGCTCACCGCGGCCTCACCGGACCGGATCAGTCTCGAGCTCCGCTCCGGGGTTCTCGTCAACTGGGGCAACGCCGCCGACTCGCCGCTCAAGGCCCAGATCGTCACCGCCCTGCTCAAGGACGACAAGCCCCGGAAGACGATCGACGTCTCCAGCCCCAACAACCCGGCGGTGCGATGACTGGATGAGCACCCGCCCGCTCTTCGAGCATCGCCAGGTGCGCCCCGCTGCCGGACGAAGAAGCGGTGAGCGAAGGGCGTTCTTTCCGCTCGCGAGGAGTGACGACGACGGCAGGTCAGGGCTCGACGGGTGCGAGAAGAGCAAAGAAAGGGCGTGAAGGTCAACTTGACCTCAAGGGCGTTCGGGCGTGTCGCTTGCCGCCTCGACAGCCGACCCGTGAGCCTCTCGTAGCCTCAAGTCAGGTCGCAGAGATCTCAGTTGGATCTCCTTCAACGGTGGAGTGAAGGTTGAGGGTTCGGCGACGGTACCAGCGTTCACCACTGCGGGAAGAGAGGCGCACCTGATGGTCTCCGCATCACAGAACTACCTTGCCATCATCAAGGTCGTCGGTGTCGGCGGCGGCGGGGTCAACGCGGTCAACCGCATGATCGAGGCCGGCCTGCGCGGGGTCGAGTTCATCGCGGTGAACACCGACGCCCAGGCACTGCTGATGAGCGACGCCGACGTCAAGCTCGACATCGGGCGGGAGCTGACTCGCGGCCTCGGTGCCGGGGCCGACCCGGACAAGGGCCGGCAGGCCGCCGAGGACCACGCCCAGGACATCGAAGACGCCTTGAAGGGTGCCGACATGGTGTTCGTGACCGCCGGTGAGGGCGGTGGCACCGGAACCGGCGGGGCCCCGGTGGTCGCCCGGATCGCGCGCGCCCTCGGGGCGCTGACCATCGGTGTGGTGACCCGGCCGTTCTCCTTCGAGGGGAAGCGTCGGGCGAGCCAGGCCGAGCAGGGCATCGCGAACCTGCGTGAAGAGGTCGACACGCTGATCGTCATCCCCAACGACAAGCTCCTGCAGATGATCGACCACCAGATCGCGATCCTGGACGCCTTCAAGCAGGCCGACCAGGTGCTGATGCAGGGCGTGTCCGGCATCACCGACCTGATCACCACCCCTGGTCTGATTAACCTGGACTTCGCCGACGTCAAGGCCGTCATGTCCAACGCCGGCTCGGCCCTGATGGGCATCGGCTCGGCGCGGGGCGAGGACCGGGCCCGGGCCGCCGCCGAGATGGCGGTGTCGTCGCCACTGCTGGAGGCCAGCATCGACGGAGCCCACGGCGTGCTGCTGTCCATCGCGGGCGGCTCCGACCTCGGCCTGTTCGA
>DASQUF010000169.1:0-7552 GCA_035641435.1 Propionibacteriaceae bacterium
GGGACTCGCTGCGCTCGTGCCTTCTCATAACTTCACACCTTGTCGTGACGCCCAGTCGGCGTCGTCGTCGCGTATCCAACCATTCTGCGTGACCGCTCGAGTCGCTCAGCCTGCTCGGCCTGCTCGGCCTGCCACTCCGGCGTGCCCGGCACGGGATCGTAACCGCCCGGCGCCCACGGATGGCAGCGCAGCAGGCGGCGGCCGGCCAGCCAGCTGCCCTTGACCGCGCCGTGGACCTCCACGGCTCGGAGCGCGTACGCCGAACAGCTGGGGTAGTAGCGGCACACGTTCCCGTAGAGCGGGCTGATCGTCAGCCGCCAGGCCTTGAGCAGGCCGATCAGCAGGTACTTCATCGCGGCGCCCCTGCGTCGGCGGGCCGTCGCGCCAGCCGGGCCAGGGCCTGCGGCCAGGCCGCGGCGAAGTCGGCCGGCAACTCGTCGGGGGCAGTGGCCGCGCGGGGCAGGGCCCGCACCACCACGCTCACCGGCTCGGGTGTAACGGCAAGCTGAGCGGCAGCCAGGTGGCGCAGCCGACGGCGGACCCGATTGCGGGTCACGGCATTGCCGACAGTCTTGCCGACCACGAAGCCGATCTGTGATGGCCCGGCGTCGGCAGTCGCGCGCTCCCGTGTGCCCTTGCGCGCGCGGCGGGGGTCCAAGGGGGTCGTCCCCCTTGCCGCATACACCGCGTGCAGCACGAGAGTGGGCCGCCCGACCCGGACACCACCGCGTACGGTCCGCCGGAAGTCCTCCGAGCGGCGCATCCGCAGAAGTCGGGGAAGCACCGAAGTGGCGGAGCGATCAGGCCGACAGCTCGGAGCGACCCTTGCGCCGGCGGGCGGCCAGGATCGCGCGACCGGCCCGGGTCCGCATCCGGTGGCGGAAACCGTGGGTACGGCTGCGACGCCGAAGGCTGGGCTGGAACGTGCGCTTGGTCACGGGAGGGCTCCCACTATCGTCAAGGTCGGACAGGTTCGAAGGTGTTGTGCCGACCCACCGCTCGCAATCGGCGGAGGCGCGGTCGGCAGAGCGCCGCGTAAACGGCGACCTTCTAACGGTACGGGGCACCGCCAAGGCGGTCAAACCGCGCGAGGCCGCCGATTGTGCCGAGACGGTCGCAGGTCGTCCAGCCGACACGCCGCACGACCAGCCACTTCTTGCGATTGGGTTGCACGAAGGTCCCCGCGTTGCTAGCGTCGCGGTTCGCCTTACCCTCCACTTCGCGTGGTCTGTTCGGGTCCGCCCGAACCGGCCGCTGGTCCATGGTCGCCGATCGCCCCCGGCGCTCGCCGATCGGCGAAACATTTGTGCACAACTGTGGATAACGATGTGGAGGGTTGGGCAGCAGGATCCCCAAGTTGACGCACGACACCCACCGCGGGGGTGGGCCGCAGCCGAGCCTGACTCGCTCCCGAGAGCGGGCCGCCGGCACCGGATTTGCATGGAGAATGAGTGAGCGAGCCTCCACAGAGCACGGCCGAAACCCCGTTCCGGGCTTGGGAGCATCTTCGGTCGTCGTCTCCGCCCGAGCTGCGCCGTTGGCTGAACACCGGTAAGCCGGTGGCCCTGCACGCCGACCTGATGATGGTCGCGGTGCCCAACATCTTCACCCGTAACCAGCTCGAGGTCCGCTTCCGCACCGATATCGAGGCCACGCTGGCCGAGTTCTTCGGCCGCAACGTGCATCTGGCTGTGCTGGTCGACGACTCCCTGGACACCGGCGAGAACGCTCTGGCGTACGCGCCGCCGGCCGGGTCCGAGCCCGACCCCAGCCTCGACGTTCACCGCCCGCCGCTGATCGAGGCCCCCGCAGGGAGCGGGAACGGCTCCGTGGCTTCCGCGTACGCCGAGCGCACGATGACCCCGGGCTATGCCGACGCCGACGGGGCGAACCGACCCGACCCGTACCGGCCGCGGCGGGAGGCCGACGTCCGGCTGAACCCGAAGTACACCTTCGAGACCTTCGTCATCGGCAGCTCCAACCGGTTCGCGCATGCGGCGGCGATCGCCGTGGCCGAGAGCCCGGGCAAGTCGTACAACCCACTGACCATCTACGGCGAGTCCGGGCTGGGGAAGACCCACCTGCTGCACGCGTTGGGGCACTACGTCCGCTCCTACGGTGACCGGGTCCGGGTCCGCTACGTCTCCACCGAGGAGCTGACCAACGACTTCATCAACGCGATCAGCCAGAACAAAGGGTTTGAGTTCCGCCGGCGCTACCGCGACGTGGACGTGCTGCTGATCGACGACATCCAGTTCCTGGAGGGCAAGGAGCAGACCCAGGAGGAGTTCTTCCACACCTTCAACACCCTGCACAACGCCCAGAAGCAGATCGTGATGACCTCCGACCGGCCGCCGAAGCTGCTGGAGAACCTGGAGCCGCGGCTGCGCAGCCGGTTCGGCTGGGGGCTGATCACCGACGTACAGCCGCCCGACCTGGAGACCCGGATCGCCATCCTGCGGAAGAAGGCCGGGCAGGAGCGGTTGGTCGCGGGGCCGGAGGTGCTGGAGTTCATCGCCAGCCGGATCCAGACCAACATCCGCGAGCTCGAGGGCGCGCTGATCCGGGTAACGGCGTTCGCCAGCCTGAACCGGCAGCCGGTGGACCTGGTGCTCGCCGAGCAGGTGCTGAAGGACCTCATTCCCGACGGTGCCGAGGCGCAGATCACCACAGCGATGATCCAGGCCCAGACCGCGACCTACTTCGACGTCACCATCGAGGACCTGTGCGGGCAGAGCCGGACCCACACCCTGACCGGGGCCCGGCAGATCGCGATGTACCTGTGCCGGGAGCTCACCGACCTGTCGCTGCCCAAGATCGGCGCCCAGTTCGGCGGCCGAGACCACACCACGGTGATGCACGCGGTGGGCAAGATCCGCAACCTGATGGGAGAGCGGCGCAGCGTGTTCAACCAGGTCACCGAGCTGACCGGACGGATCCGGCAGCAGGCGGCGTCCACCCGCTGACCTACCGTCCGGCGTTGGTGAACCGGACGCCGACCCTCCCAACCGGCTGAGAACCGCCGACGGTGAGTACGTAGGGGTCCGACCCGTACCATTCGCTATGTGTTCCGGTGCCGTACGCGACGACGTCGACGAGTCTCCGTCGCCACCGCGAGAAGGCGATGAACAAGCTGGTCGACCGCCTGGTCGGAGCGCGGCTGAAAGCGATCCTCGCCCGCCGGGTGCGGCGCGAAGTCGATTCGCAGGTTCGACCGATGTCGGCTGACCTACGCGCTTACCTCCACACCGAGCTGGCGCGGCAGAATGCCGAGCTCACCTCGCTCCGGTCGGTGACCGATGAGTTGCGTGAAACCTTGGCGAGCGCTGTCCGCCAAGGTGCGAATGCGCAGTTCACGACCCAGCTCATCCTTGGTGAGGGGCAGCGACGCTCCAGCCGCTCCGTCACGCGCACAAGATGGCGGGAGCTGGCCGAGGAGATCAAGAACCTGGCCGGGGTCGACAACCCGGACTGGCGGATGCGCCAGGCGTTGCGCACCTTGGTGGACCATGAGACCCGTGGTCTGGGTCGGATCGCCGGCTCGCCGTACAACATCGTCGGCAAGCTGACGACGCCGACATTCCTCGACCCGCCCGAAGGACCAGTTCTGGAGATCGGCGCCCTCTACGGGCTTTTCTCGGCCGCCCTGATCAAACAGTTCCGTCAGATCGGACAGTTTCGGCGGCTGACCGTAATCGATCCAATGGCCGGTCACCAGGTGCAGTCTGGCCGAGAGAACCGGCCCGACTTCACGGGAACTCCGGTGACCTCCCAGGTCGCACGGCACAACTTCTCGGTCTGTGGCTTCTCCGAAGAGGATGTGCGCCTGATCGAGGGCTACTCGACCGACCCGACGGTACAGGCCCAGATCTCGGGCCAGAGGTTTGCCGTGGTGGTCGTGGACGGGGATCACTCCGAGGAGGGCGTCTACTCCGACCTGTGTTGGGTCGAGAACGTTCTCGCTCCCGGGGGCATCGTCGTCATGGACGACTTCGGTGACCCGGCCTGGGCGGGCGTCGAGCGGGCGACGCGCCGGTATCTCGCCGACGGCGGCCGGTTGGAGCTGCTCGGGCAGGTCGCCACATCCGCCTACCTGCGAGGTTCCAGCGAGGCGTGAGGCGGCAGGCGGCTACGGTTCCTCTTTCTGAGGTTCCACAGGGTTCGACGGTCGGCTCGCCGCCCACGTTGCCCTCCTGAGCAGGGCAAGTCTGAGTTTGTCAGTGGTTACCCACAATCCTCGCCGGGGTGTCAGGATGGCCCTCGGGAGCCGTCCAACCCCGAGGCTCTCAGGAGCGGCATGCGTGACACGACTAGAGCCCTGATCGGGCATTACGTGGACCATACCGGCCTGACCGGCCAGGTACTGGAGATCGGCGGACACCGCCTCGCGTCGAGCGCGAGCGGAATGTTCCTCGAACCGCGGTTCACGTACCACAACCTGAACACCGAGGCGTCGGACATCCCCAACACGATCGTCGCCGACATCACCGACTGCCGGGAAGCTGTTCCCGACGAGTCCTTCGACCTCGTGGTGTCCTCCGACGTGTTCGAGCACATCAACCGGCCCTGGCTGGCGGCCACCGAGATCGCCCGGATCCTCAGGCCCGGCGGCCTCGCGATCACCCACACCCTGTTCGCCTGGCGCAACCACCCCCGCCCCATCGACTACTGGCGCTTCTCCAAGGAGTGCCTGGAGTTCCTCTTCGCTGACCTCGAGTGCCTGGAGACCGGCTACGACCTGAGCGAGCGGCGGCTCGACCAGCCGGGGACCTGGCCGTCCGGCGCCGACTCGGTGCCGGTCGACCAGCTCGGCGGGTGGCGGGAGCACTGGAGCGTCTACCACGTCGGTCGGAAGGGGTCAGGGCCGGCGGTGCCGCGGTTCAAGCACAGCGATCACCCGCTGGCCGGCTACCTGCGAATGGATACCCAGGGCACGGTGACCAACCCCTCGATGCGTGGAGGGCCCGCGCCGGCCGTCGCCGACCCGCTGGGTGCGGTACGCCCCGAGCTCGTGGACATGGTCGGGCGGCTGGAGACCCTGGAGAAGCTGATCCTCGAGCGGTCGGCGCAGCTGGAGGAGGTCGCGCGTCGCTCCCGACGGCTGGAGCGGCGCATCGACCGGGTCTCGGCGTCCTTCCCGTTCCGGACCGCACTGCGGGTTCGTCGACGCCTGTACAAGATGCTCAAGTAGCCGTCTTCTTTCTCGTCGCCCCGTCCGTTTCGGCGCTAGAAGGCTTCGTGCTGCTGTGGGTGCATCTCCTGCGGCCGGTTAATTCCGTACGACGTACGCCATAGTTGCCGAAGCCCGCCAGATGAACGATCGGTGACAAGGTCCTGCACAGGTGGGGACAACGCTGTGGAAATTGACCGGTGGACTTCATCTTCGCTGGGGACAGGGCGGGGACGGGCCTACCGGGCGCGCGGCGGATCCGCAGATACTCCCCGTGTAATTTTCGCTTCTCCACACCGCCACGCGCAGCCTCAAAGCGCTGCTGGTCGGGGGAAACGTCGGTTATCCCCAGCATCCACAGCCGCTACGACTAAGACGATGAGATAAGAAGGAGAACATAGGTCTAAGTCACGCGGCACCTGACCTGTGTACGAACCGACCGGCCGAGGAGGATCGATGAGCTTTCTGAAGAGGTTGTTCGGTCGGGACGACGAGGACGAGGACGTCCCGATCACCCTCGACCTGGACCGTCGCCGGCCCCAGCTGCTCCGGTTGGAGAAGGCCCTCGACGCACTCGCCAAGGAAATGCGGGCAGATCACACCACCGACGACCCGGGGTGGCGCGGCCGCGTCAACGAGTACAGCCGGCTGGCCGGGGACGCGATGACGCTGCGCAAGGGGACCCCGACCCGTGACGAGGTGCTGGACCTGGTGTTCGAGGTCCGGCCTTGTTTCACCGGCCCGCTCCCCGCAGGGATGGAGAAGATCGGTCCGCTACAGGACGAAGTGATTGCCGCGGCCGCCGACCTCCGCCAGCTGCTGCCGGGGGAGAAGAAGGGCTGACCGTACGCGGCTCGTCGACAGCTGTCGTCGCCTCGACGTCCCCGCTCCGAGAACCGATCCTCGGCTCCGGCGTACGCGGGGGTCACCGCTGAGTAAGATCGCCGGTGCCCTTACCCCGACTCGGGCGGAATGCAGGGGGCCGAGGTGACGCGTCCGGACCAGGGCGCACAAGGAGGAAAGCGTGAAGATCCGACTCGAGCGGGACGTGCTGGCGGAGGCCGTGCAGTGGGCGGCCCGCAGCCTGCCGGTCCGTCCGAGCGTGCCGATCCTGGCCGGCCTGCTGGTCCGGGCCGACGCGGAAGGGGTCACGTTCTCCAGCTTCGACTACGAGACCTCGGCAAAGATCTCGGTCAAGGCGGAGGTCAGCGACGAGGGCCAGGCCCTGGTCTCGGGCCGGTTGCTGGCCGACATCTCGCGCAGCCTGCCGGCCCGACCGGCGGAGATCACCGCGGACGACACCCGGATGGAGCTGGTCTGCGGCAGCGCCCGGTTCACCCTGCAGACCCTGCCTGTGGCCGACTACCCCGCGCTGCCGAGCATGCCCGAGTCCACCGGCACGGTGCCCAGCGAGATCTTCGCCCAGGCGGTGGCCCAGGTCGTGGTCGCCGCCGGGCGGGACGAGCTGCTCCCGGTGTTCACCGGCGTACGCGTGGAGATCGAGGGCGACACCATCTCCCTCCTGGCTACCGACCGTTACCGGATGGCGCTCAAGGAGCTGACCTGGAACCCGACCACCACCTCGATCTCGGCCACCGCGCTGGTGCCGGCCAAGGTGCTGAACGACACGGCCCGGTCGATGACCGCGGGCGAGGAGGTCACCCTCAGCCTGGCCAGCGCCGGTGCGGGTGACGGGATCATCGGCTTCGAGGGCCACGGTGCGGCGGGGGAGCGGCAGACCACCACCCGGCTGTTGGACGGTGAGTTCCCCAAGGTCCGGCACATCATGAACACGACGGCGGCGATGAATGTCAGGGTCAGCACCGCTGAGGCGATCGCCGCGGCCAAGCGCGTCGCCCTGGTCGCCGAGCGGAACAGCTCGCTGCGGATGCTGGTCGGCGACGGCGTGGTCACCCTCGAAGCCGCGACCGGGGATCAGGCCCAGGGCTCGGAGGCGATCGAGGCGACCATCGACCAGCCGGGCGGCGGTGAGCCGGCGGTCACGGCGGCCGGCTTCAACCCGAGCTACCTCCTGGACGCGCTGGGGGCGTTCGACACCCCGTACGTCAACTTCGGCTTCACCGCGCCCAGCAAGCCCTGCCAGCTGACCGGGCTGCCCAGCCTGGACGCCGAGCCGCTGACGGACTATCGCCACGTGATCATGCTCATGCGTCTGCCGTCGTAATCGCCTGTCCGCTCGCGCCCGGTCGGGACCGTAAGCTCCGGTCCTCCTCCTCGTTCGCCGACGAAAAGCGGGTCGTCTCGCTCGTCGTCCAGACCGGACCGGGTCCCTCCCTTGCCGACGCTCGCGGACTCGCGGCAACTGCGTTGCGGGACCTGTCGGGGCGCCTGACGGCTCTGTTAGGTTGACGACAATCGCCG
>DASQUF010000170.1:0-2747 GCA_035641435.1 Propionibacteriaceae bacterium
GAGATCGAGAACTCCGACTCCGACTACGACCGCGAGAAGCTGCAGGAGCGGCTGGCCAAGCTGGCCGGCGGCGTGGCGGTGATCAAGGTCGGGGCGGCCACCGAGGTGGAGCTCAAGGAGCGCAAGCACCGGATCGAGGACGCCGTCCGCAACGCCAAGGCGGCCGTTGAGGAGGGCATCGTCGCCGGCGGCGGCGTCGCTCTGCTGCAGGCGGCTCAGGCTGTCAAGCTGGACGACCTGACCGGCGACGAGCGGATCGGTGCCCAGATCGTGCTGACCGCGGCCGAGGCGCCGCTGAAGCAGATCGCGTTCAACTCCGGCCTCGAGGGCGGTGTGGTCGCGGAGAAGGTGCGCGGTCTCCCGGCCAGCGAGGGCCTGAACGCTGCGACCGGTGAGTACGGCGACCTGGTGGCCGCCGGCATCATCGACCCGGCCAAGGTGACCCGCTCGGCGCTGCAGAACGCCGCGTCGATCGCCGCGCTGTTCCTGACCACGGAGGCCGTCATCGCCGACAAGCCCGAGAAGGCTGCGCCGGCGCCGGGCGGCGACCCGGGTGGCATGGGCGGCATGGACTTCTGAGTCCAGTCCCACGCAACACCGCAGAGGCGGCCCGAGCCATCGGGCCGCCTCATGCGTCTCCCAGGGTCAGCGGGCGGCGGGCAGGGTGAGCAGCGGCTCGATCGCGTTCTCGTAGTCCGCCAGGTCGGAGGTGTCCGGGGTGTCAGTCGGCCACTCCGAGGTGGGCCAGCCGTAGGGCAGATTCTCGAGCGAGTACGTCCACTGCCCGGTCTCGACCCGCTGGGGCGGGCCGAGGTTCGCCGCTCCGTCGCCCACCTCGGCCACCGCGACTCCGCGTAGGGTGCCGAATCCCGGGAACTCGACATCGACCGTACGCGTCCCCTCCGGCAGGGCCGGGTAGTTGGTCACCAGGCCGACGGTCACCCCGTCGTTGCCCAGCCCGGAGGCCCAGAGCCCGATCTCACTGCACTGGCACTCGTACGCCGTCCGGTTGTTCACCCTGGTCCGGGCCCACAGGTTGGTCAGGCGTCTCGACCCGGAGTGCAGGACCGCTCCGTTGGCCGGACTGAAGTTCACCACCTCGACACCGTCCGGCGGGTTGCCCGAGACCGGGGGTCCGTAGGCGAGCACCCGGCTCGCCTGGTCGTCCAGCGAGGTGAGGGTCCACTCCAGGGTCGATCGCCCCGGGGCGACCAGCACCCGGGTGACCTGGATCCGTTGCCTCTGCTTGGACCGGCTCGGGTTGGCGAAGTCGATCTTGTCCGGCCCGGGCGCCACGACCTCGTCCGGTCGCGCCAGGTCGGTCGGCGCCAGCGCGGTCGGGACCGTCCCCACTGGGCTCACCGGGACGTGGCGGATCGGCGCCACCGTGCTCAGGCTGACGTCGACGAACTCCAGCGACCTCGGCAGGGCCGGGAAGGTGGTCTGCAACAGTCGGGTCTCGCCGATTCGCAGGTTCGGCTGCAGCCGGATCAGCGGCGTGCACAGGCAATGGTTGAAGACCCGGCGCGACCGGTGCCTCAGGGGTTGGTAGACCTGGCCCGCGGTGGGATCGATCAGCTGCCCCGCCGCGGCCCGGTTGGTCGGCTCCAGGCCGAGCTCGGTCGAGGGCAGGCTGTCGCCGAAAGCGGTGTCCGGAGCGCCGATCGGGGTGACCGACCAGTCCAGCACGGTCGCCCCCTCCACCCGGCGGACGGCATGCACCGCCAGGCGGATGGTGATCGGGATGCGGCCGAAGCCGGTCAGGTACAGCCGCTCGCCGACCACGGGCAGCTCAGGGTTGGTGGGCAGCGGCTTGAACCGTCCGCCCCCGGGCACCAGCGGGGACTCCGTGCGCTCAGCCGGCTCAGGGAAGAGCCCCGGCTCGTCGGTGCTGTAGGTGCAGCCGGCCAGCAGCACCAGAACTGCCGCGCAGGCCCACGCGGCCGGCCGCCCTAACGCCGCCGCCATGACGCCATCGTACGAGCGCGGCCCACAGCCGACGAGGCGTCGCTATCGTGACCGATGTGGCCACGTCAGAGCTGAGGGTCGTCGACGGACACAACGACCTGCCGTGGGCGATGCGCCAGGTCGGCTACGACTTCGACGCCTTGGACATCGCGGTCGTCCAGCCCTCGCTGCACACCGACCTGCCGCGGCTGCGTCAGGGCGGGGTAGGCGCTCAGTTCTGGTCGGTGTACGTGCCGTGCACCTTCGTCGGGCCGGCGGCAGTGGCCGCGACCTGCGAGCAGATCGACGCCGTGTACGCCATGGTCGAGCGGTACGCCGACGACCTGGTGCTGGTCACCTCGGCCGACGGGCTCGACGCCGTGCTGGCCGGGAACGGACCGATCGGCAGCCTGCTCGGCGCGGAGGGCGGCCACTGCATCGACAACTCCCTCGGCGTCCTCCGGGCCTTCTACCGGCTCGGCGTGCGCTACCTCACGCTCACTCACAACCAGGACACCGACTGGGCCGACTCGGCCACCGACGAGCCGCGGCACGGCGGGCTGACCGCCTTCGGCCGTGCCGCGGTGGCGGAGATGAACCGGCTCGGCATGCTCGTCGACCTGTCGCACGTCGCCGCGACGACCATGCACGACGCGCTCGATGCCACCGCCGCCCCGGTGATCTTCAGCCACTCCTCGGCGCGCGCGGTCTGCGCCCACCCGCGCAACGTGCCGGACGACGTGCTCACCCGGCTGCCGGACAACGGCGGGATCTGCATGATCACGTTCGTGCCGCACTTC
>DASQUF010000171.1:0-9820 GCA_035641435.1 Propionibacteriaceae bacterium
CCAGCCGGAACGGCCAGATCCGGGGCCTTGGCCGGGCTGGTCGTCGGCCGTCCGGCCTGCCGCTTGACCGGCCCGGGACCGGGAGACCCAGCCCAGCTGCCGCACCGGGTACGCCACCCTGGCGACCTGGTCCGCTACTACATCACCCGGTCCTGACGCTGCCTAGACCGGGAGGCGGAGCCGCTCCACCGCGAGGTCGACGATCTCCTCGGTGGTCCGGTCGATGTCGACCACTGTTCCGTCCTCGTCCGGCTCCAGCCGCTCCAGGGTCTCCAGCTGGGAGATCAGCAGGGCCGCCGGCATGAAGTGCCCCTTACGAGCGGCCATCCGCTGGGCGAGCACCTGCGGTGATCCGTCGAGGTGCAGGAAGCGCACCCGGCCGCCGCCGGCGCGCAGGATCTCGCGGTATGACCGCTTCAACGCCGAGCAGGTGATGATTGCGTGGGACGGCGCCCGGTCGATCCAGTCGCGGAGCGACTCCAGCCAGGGCTGGCGGTCCTCGTCGGTCAGCGGTGTCCCGGCCGACATCTTCGCCTTGTTCTCCGGTGGGTGGAAGTCGTCGCCCTCGGCCATCGGCCAGGCCAGCCGCTCCGACAGGTGCCTGGCCACCGTGCTCTTGCCGCACCCCGAGACTCCCATCACCACGATGGTGGTCTTGAGCAGCGACGACTCGGTCACGCGAACACGCTACGGCAGCCCGTCCTGCCTGGCGAGCCGGCGCCGTCCGGCCAGTTCACCACGCCGCAGCCGGATCAATCCGTACGCCGAGCTGAGCAGGATCGACACGGCGAGCGCCACGTAGATCCAGGCGGCCGGGGATCCCCAGCGCACCGTCTCCGCGTACCGGACCACCACCACGAGCTCGAGCACGGCCAGCAGCCCGTACGCGATGGCCGAGACGTCGAGCCGGGCCAGGTCCGCCTCCAGCCCGGCCAGCCCGACCGCCAACCCGAACGCCAACAGCCAGGCGGCGACCATCCGCGCGGTCAGCGGGGTGAGGTTCCATGGCCACAGGACGGCGGCCGCGCCAGGGCGGACGAACAGCGCTGCCCCGACCACCAGCATCACCGCACCCTGCGCCAGCATGGTGGCCCGCAGCACCGCCGGTAGCGGCACCCGGTCGGTCGGCACCGACGGCCGGCGCTCCTGGACGACCAGGACCACGACCATCGCCACCGGGACGACGACGTAGATCGCCAACCAGAACCAGGCCGCGAACCGGGCCAGCGCGAACGGCGAGCCGAAATGGAAGCGGTCCAGATGGAGCAGCGTGGCCACCAGCGTCACGGTGGTGAAGACCAGGATGGTCAGGAACGGGAGCCGCAGCGCGGCCCACGTGCCACGACGCAGCGCCAGCACCTCGAGGGCGCACCCGGCCGCGTACGCGGCCCCGAGGAACGCAGCCGTGGTGGGCGGCTGGATGGTCCAGGCGAAGACCCGGTCGGTCTGCTCAGCCCCGATGAACAGGGCGACGAAAGCCAGCAGGGTCAGCCCGCCGAAGACGGCTAGTACCAGGCGTGTGCCGGGCAAGATCATCTTCAGTCCCCTGGTACTGACGTTCTCGCTTGACCGTAGGCGAGGGCGAACTGTAGGCATGGTAAGTGACCGCGACCGATCTCGGGGGCGGCCGGCCGCAACCGGCTGCGCTTGTCTGGCTCTGCGCCGACCCCGCCGTGCGGGACGAGGTGGTCGCGGAGCTGCGCAAGCGATACGGCGCTGACTACGCGGTGCTGGCGGGCGGCAACGTCGAGGAGGTGGCCGCGGAACTCGGGTCGGTGCCAGGCCGACCGGTCGCCCTTGTCCTGGGCGGCTACTCCACCACCGAGCCGGAGGGTCTCGACGCGATCGCCCGGCTGAGCGCGGGGTACCCGCAGGCCCTGCGCGCGGCGGTGGTGCGCTGGGGCGAGCTGGACATCGCCGAGTCGATCTTCGCGGCGGTCACCACCGGCCAGCTCGACGCCTGGGTGTACCGGCCCGGATCATCGGGCGACGAGGAGTTCCACCTCGCCGTGACCGAGCTGCTCGACGAGTGGGCCAACCGGAACGGCGCCGCCTTCGAGGCGGTGCAGCTGATCGGGGAGCGGTCTGCCCGGTCGACTGAGCTGCGGGACATGTTCATCCGCAACCACGTGCCGACCGGTTTCTACGATGCCGAGTCGGATGCCGGCCGGGAGCTGCTGAGGGCGCTGGGTCTTGAGGAGCCGGAGCTACCGGTCGTCGTGCTGCGCTTCCGGCCGAACCGACCAGTGCTGACCAACCCCAACGCGATGGAGATCGCGGCGGCGTTCGGCCTGCTGGACTCGCTCGCGAACGAGCCGCCGTTCGATGTGGCGGTGCTCGGGGCCGGTCCGGCCGGGCTAAGCACAGCCGTGTACGCCGCGTCAGAGGGATTGCGTACGGTGGTGCTCGAACCGCTGGCCATGGGCGGACAGGCGGGCAGCAGCTCGCTCATCCGCAACTACCTCGGCTTTCCGCGCGGCATCAGCGGCAGCCGGCTGGCGTCGAACGCCTATCAGCAGGCGTGGTCCTTCGGCGCGACATTCCTCTGGTCCCGCTCGGTGACCAACATCAGCAGCGACGGCGACCTGCGGGTGCTCTCGCTGTCCGACGGCAGCTCCGTGCGCAGCCGGACCGTAGTCGTGGCCACCGGGGCCGAATGGCGGCGACTCGGGGTGGAGTCCCTCGAGGCGCTGCAGGGGCGCGGGGTGTTCTACGGCGCGGCGGTCAGCGAGGCCCGAGCCGTGACCGGCAAGGACGTGTTCGTGCTCGGCGGCGGCAACTCGGCCGGTCAGGCGGCGGTCTACCTGGCCCGGTTCGCCCGGCAGGTGACCATCCTGGTCCGCCGGGCGTCGCTGGCCGACACCATGTCCACCTACCTACGCACCGAGATCGAGAACACCGCCAACATCGACGTGCGCACTCGGACCGCGGTGGTCGACGGGACCGGCACCGGGACCTTGGAGGCGCTGGTGCTGGAGGATCTGGACAGCGGCCGCCGAGAGACCGTGTCCGCCGATGCCCTGTTTGCCATGATCGGGTCAGTGCCGCAGACCGACTATCTGGGTGACCAGGTGCTCCGGGACCGCTGGGGATTCATCCTCACCGGGTCGGACCTGACCGGGGATGCGGCCGAGCGCCATAAGGGGCGGGCCCCGCAGATGTTCGAGACCAGCCTGCCGGGCGTCTTTGCCATCGGCGACGTACGCCACGGCTCGGTCAAGCGGGTCGCCTCGGCGGTCGGCGCCGGCGCGATGGTGGTGGCCATGGTGCACGAGTACCTGGCGATGAAGCAGCTGGGCAGCTGAGCATGGCCGACCGGGGACGGTTCGTCTTCTTCGACGAATGGCGGCTGGCGGCAACGCCGAACGAGGTCTGGGCGGTCGTTCGGGACCTGCCCGCCTGGCCCGAATGGTGGTCCTCGGTACGCCGGATGAGGCGGCTGGCTCCGAGAACCCCAGACAGCCACGAGGCTTGGGAGTTCCGGTTCCGGACCCGGCTGCCGTACGACATGGCGTTCGTCGCCGACCTCCTGGTGGAGGACGCCGAGCTGAGGGTGGACGCCCGGGTGACCGGCCGGGTGGACGGACATGGGATATTCCGGGTCGAGCCGGTCGATGGCGGAGCTCTGGTGCGCTTCGACTGGGAGGTGCGACCGCTGGTGACCTGGATGCGGGCGGCAGCCCCGGTGGCCCGGCCGGTGTTCAGCTGGAACCACCGGGCGCTGATGGCGGAGGGCGCCTTCGGTCTGGCCCGGCGGCTGGACGCCGGACTGCTCGCGGCCCCGGTGGGAGTGCTGCTGCCCGCCTGAGCGCGTCAATCGTTAACCTTCCGTTCATCCTCCCGTGGCATTCTGTTCACTCGGGCGGGTGCAGGCAGGAGAAACGGGTTTGCGGCGGTATCGGGAGCGCGAGGTCACCTTCGAGGTCAAGCGGTCGTGGCGGATGCCCGACCTCGACCGGCTGGCGCCGGGTGGCACCGCAGTCCAGGTATCGACCGACGAGCTCCGGGCGGTCTATTACGACACGAAGCAGCGCACGCTGCAACGGCTCGGGGTCACGCTGCGTCGGCGGACCGGCGGTGCAGATGCCGGCTGGCACCTCAAGGTCGCCGCGGGTCCGGCCCGGATCGAGTTCCAGAGCCAGGCGCGAAGCGAACGGGTGCCGGAGTCGCTGACCCGACGGCTGGCCGGCGTGCTCGGCGACCGGGAGCTTCGCGAGCTGGCCACGATCACCACCACCCGCTGCGCGACCCGGCTGCTCGACGCGCAGGGCAACCTCCTCGCCGAGGTGGCCGACGACCGGGTGTTCGGCGCCGGCATCGGCGATGTCGCCACCCTGGACCGTTGGCGCGAGGTCGAGGTCGAGCTCGGCCCGGCCGGCGACGAGGACCTACTGACCAAGATCCTCAAGACCTTCCGCAAGGCCGATGCCCGCCCCGCACCGCTGCAGCGCAAGCTGGACCGGCTGTTCGCGAGCAACCAGACGACGGTGGGCTCGCGTACGGTCAACCGGACGGTCGCCGCGTACCTGCAGGAGCAGTGTCGCGCGATCCTGCTCGGCGACATCGCCCTGCGCGACCGGCCGGATCCGGAGGCGGTACACAAGACCCGGGTGGGAACCCGGCGGCTGCGCAGCACCCTGCGCAACTTCGGGCCGGCCCTGACGTTGAGCCCGGAGGCGCTGAGCACGCTGGACGACAACCTGCGCTGGCTCGCCGGCCTGCTCAGCCCGATCCGTGACGGTGACATCCTGGCCCGGCGGCTGACCGCGGAGGTGGCCGAGCTGCCGCCGGAGCGGGTACTGGGGCCGGTGGTCCGCGAGATCGAGGAGACATTGGCCACCGAGCGTGCGGCTGCGATCGGGTCCTGGCAGCAGGCGTGGAGTGACGAGCGGTACCCGATGACGATGAGCACGCTGACCGGCTGGCTGACCGCGGTCCCGCTGGCCGAGCAGCCGGTGGACGGCCGGGCCGTGCTCGAGAAGGCGCGGCGCAAGGCGCGCCGGCGGCTCAAGCGGGCCGGCGCCAACCCGCACGAGCTGCACCAGGCGCGTAAGGCGGTCAAGCGACTGCGCTACGCGGGCGAGCTGCTCGCGGACAACGTGCCGAAGGCGGCCAAGATCGCCAAGACGGCCAAGAAGCAGCAGGGCGTGCTCGGGGACCACCAGGACCTCGTGGTCGCCGCCGACTTCCTGCGCCAGCAGGGGGCCCAGGCGGGCAGCCGACCGGGGCACAACGGCTTCACCTACGGGGTGCTGATGGCCCGGGTCGAGGAGCAGGCGGCACGGATCCGCGCCCGCCTCTGATCTATGCGCGCTGAGCCGGTCGAAGCACCTTCGACGAGCTCAGGGGGCATGTGTGGGTCAGGCTTTGTCGGCCTCCCGCTGGGCGCGGGCCCGACGCTTGCCCTCGTGCATCGCCTGGACCCGGGCGATCGGGATCTCGTGGCCCTCCGCCACCAGATCGGCCGGAAGGGACTGCGGTTCTGGCATCCGCTCGGCCCACGGGTCGCCGCCCGCTATGAGTTCCGGGGCAGTGCGCAGGGTGAAGTCGGCCGGCGTCACCGAGTCGAGGTCGTCCCACGACACCGGGAAGGAGACGGGCACGCCCGGTCGGGCCCGAGGGCTGTACGCGGCGACGACCGTGGCGCCGCCCGCGCGGGTCGAGTCCAGGAACACCTTGCCGTGCCGCTCCTCCACGATGAACGCGGTGGTGGCCAGGTCGCCATCCAGCCGCTCGGCACGCGCGGCGATGGCTCGGGTCGCCGCGGCCACGTCGGCGGTGTCGGCCGGGGCCAACGGCAGGAAGACGTGGACACCCTTGGCTCCGCTCGTCTTGGCCACTCCGGGCAGACCCGCCTCGTCCAGCACCTGGCGGACGAGCTGCGCCGCGCGTACGGCAAGCCGGAAGCCCTCCTCGCGGTCCAAGCCCGACGGCGGGTCCAGGTCGAGGATCAGGTGCGTCTGGTGCTCCCAGTGCGGCGCCTTCATCAGCGCCGGGTGGTATTCCACCGCGCGCTGGTTGGCGAACCAGATCAGGGTCCGCCGGTCGTTCGCCAGCGCGTACGTGACCTCCCGCTTCGGCCGGTCGGCCCACACCGGAGTGGACTGGACCCAGTCCGGGGTGTACTTGGGCAGGTTCTTCTGCATGAACGGCGGCTGCCCGGGGCGGACCCGGATCACCGACAGCGGCCGGTCGGCCAGGTGCGGGACCATCGCGTCGGCCACCGCAGAGATGTAGTCGACCAGGTCCCGCTTGGTCGCCCCGGACTCGTCGAACAGCGGCTGGTCCAGGTTGGTCAGCGCTACGCCGTCACGCTCCTCGTCGGTCCCCATCTGGTCACGGTAACGACGTTCGCGGCCTCTCCTCGCGTTCGCGGCCGATATTTCTGCCGCGATGACGAGGAAGGGCCGCGAACGCCGCCGCTCCGAGGTCAGACCGCCAGGGCCAGCTCCGGCTGGGCGACCGCGACAGCGACCGGCCGCGGCGCCGGCCTTACGAATCGCCAGGCCACGACGAGGGCGGCGAGCACCAGCACCGCACCGAAGGCCAGCGGTGCTCCGGGGAAGGTGACCGGCGCCGACGCGGAGGTGAAATAGCTGAACACGCCGGTGCTCACCAGCGGCCCGACGATGGCGGTGATGCTGAGCAGGCTGGCCACCGCCCCCTGGATCGCGCCCTGCTCGGTCTCGTCGACGCTCGCGGACAGCAGCGCCTGGGTGGCAGGCTCGTCGATCGCGCCGAGCGCACCGAACACGATGACCAGGAACACCATCCAGCCCTCCGGCACCAGCGCGTACGCCAGGTAGACCACGACGCTCGTGGTCAGACCGACCAGGATGCTGCGCCGCTCGCCGAGCCGCTTCACCACCGGGCCGACCAGCAGACCCTGGGACAGGGCGAAGCTGATGCCCATCACGGCGAAGACCACGCCGACCACCGCCATGCTCCAGTCGAAGCGCATCGTGGTGGAGAAGACCCAGGTCGCGTACAGGCCCTGGTTGGCCAGGTTGGTCAGCAGCAGCATGGCGGCCAGGGCGATCAGCAGCGGGGTACGCCGGAGCAGGCCCAGCGAGGCGATCGGGTTGGCCTGCGACCAGCGGAACCGGCGGCGCTTGCTCTGCTCCAGGCTCTCCGGCAACAGCGCCACGCACAGCACCAGGTTGAGCACCGTGACCGCGCCGGCGACGAGCAGCGGCACCGCAATCCCGAAGCTACCGAGCAGCCCACCGGCCAGCGGACCGACGATGAAGCCGACTCCGAACGCCGCCCCGACCATCCCGTAGCGGGCGGCGCGGTCCTCGTACGGCGTGACGTCGGCGATGTAGGCGTTGACCGTGTTGAGGATCGCCCCGAGGACGCCGGAGAGGCAGAAGCCGGCGACGTACCAGCCGATGCTCGGGCTGACCGCCAGGGCGAAGTAGGTGACGGCCGGGCCGACCATGCCGAGGATCAGCATCGGCTTCCGGCCCACCCGGTCGCTCAGCGCCCCCAGCACCGGCGCGCAGACAAAGCTGAGGCCGGCCGACAACGCGGCGATCATGCCAGCCAGCTTCGCCGCCCGGCCGAAGTCGCCGTCGACGAAACCCCGCAGCAGCTCCGGCAGCACAGGGATCAGCATCCCCATCGCTGCGACGTCGATGAACAAGGTGCTGAAGATCAGCGCCACCCCAGACTTCTTGACCATCTCTCCTCCTTCGAACGGAACGTATTGTTCTGTTCCACCAATCTATCGGAACGGATCATTCCGGTCAAGTGCTAGAGTGCGGGTTATGGCCCGATCTGCTGCTTCCGAACCGACCACGACGACTCCGCCGCTCAGCGGGCGGCGGGCCGAGGCCGCTCGCAACGACGGCGTGATCCTGCGCGCCGCCCGGGAGGTCTTTCTCGCCGACCCGGGTGCGCCCATCGCCGCCGTGGCCGAGCGCGCGGGGGTCGGCATCGGGGCGCTGTACCGCCGCTATCCGAGCAAGGACGCCTTGCTGCAGCGGCTGTGTGGTGACGGACTGCAGGCCTATATCGAGGCCGCAGAGCGGGCACTGGCTGATCTAGGCGACCCCTGGAAGTCGTTCGCGGACTTCCTGCGTCGAGTCGTCGACCTCGGAGCCGCCTCACTCACCCGGCAGCTCGCTGGCACCTTCACGCCCACGCCGGAGCTGTACGCGGCCGCAGCGCGCGGCGGCGAGCTGAACGTCGAGATCGTGCGGCGGGCCCACGAGGCTGGAGTGCTGCGTCAGGACGTCACCGTCAACGACCTGGGGCTGATCTTCGAGCAGCTCGCCTCGATCAGCCTCGGTGCGCCCGACCGCAACCGCAAGCTGCGCCAGCGCTACCTCGCGCTGCTGCTGGACGCGATGCGCACCCCGCCCACGCACGAGCCGCTTCCCGCCCCGCCCCCCACCGACCGCGAGCTGCAGCGGCGCTGGCAACGCCGCTGAGCCTGCGCTTCGCTGCCCCCATCAGCGTGAAAGATTCCGCTTGGTCTACCCAGCCGAATCGTTCACGTTGATCCATCGGGTCGCTAGCGATCCTTTGGTCGCCAAAGGATCGCTAGCGCTGGACGAAGACCGCCACCGTCCGTCCGGGCACGGTGAAGGAGCCGGCCTGCCGGTTCTGGACCGAGCCCTTGACCACCGCGTCGGCGCCGTTGGCCTGGACCGGGTGCAGGCCGAACCGCTGCCCAGCCGTCCCGGCCACCGTCTGGGTCGTCGCGTCGGGCCGGGCGTTGAACACTACGACCAGGCCCTTCGGCCTCGGGTCGACATCGCGGCCGACCGTGTCGTCGATCCGCATCACGATCACCCCGGGCGTCTGCTCCGGACCGCCGTTGTGGGCGTTCACCCCGGAGGGCGAGCTGTCCTCCGTCACTGGGGTTGGGCCCAGCAGCCACTCTGGAAGGGCGGGCCTGGCGGTGTCAATCCCCTCACCTGAGACGGTGGGGTCATGAGCGAGCGCCAGTTCCGCACCATCATCGAGCCGTTCCGAATCCACTCCATCGAGCCCATGCGGCTGACCACCGCGGCCGAGCGCCGACGCCACGTGGCGGCCGCGGACTACAACCTCTTCCAGCTGCGCGCCGAGCACGTGCTCATCGACCTGCTCACCGACTCCGGGACCGGGGCGATGAGCCGGGACCAGTGGGCCGCGATCCAGCACGGCGACGAGTCCTACGCCGGCTCCCCGTCGTACACGATCTTCAAGACGGCGGTGCAGGAGCTGTTCCCCTTCCCGCACGTGATCCCGACGCACCAGGGCCGAGCGGCCGAACGGATCCTGTTCACGCTGCTGGGCGGGCCGGGGAAGGTGGTGCCCAGCAACACCCACTTCGACACCACCCGGGCCAACATCGAGTACACGGGCGCCACCGCGGTCGACCTGATCCCCGGGTACGCCCGGGACCCGCGCAGCTGGCACCCGTTCAAGGGCAACCTGGACCTGGTGGCGCTCGAGACCCTGCTGGCCGAGCGCGCGGCCGACGTGCCGTGCGTGATGGTGACCGTGACGAACAACAGCGGCGGCGGCCAGCCGGTGTCGCTGGAGAACCTGCGGGCGGTCCGGGCGCTGTGCGACCGCTACGACCGGCCGCTGTTCCTCGACGCGTGCCGGTTCGCGGAGAACGCCTGGTTCGTCCGGGAGCGGGAGGAGGGGCAGAGCCAGCGGGCGGTGGCCGATATCGTCCGGGAGATGGCGAGCCTGGCCGACGGCATGACCATGAGTGCGAAGAAGGACCCGATGGGCAACATCGGCGGCTGGCTGGCCTTGAACGACGACGACCTGGCTGAGCGGGCCAACACGTTGTTGATCCTGACCGAGGGGTTCCCGA
>DASQUF010000172.1:0-2865 GCA_035641435.1 Propionibacteriaceae bacterium
TGGTCGAGGCGGCGCAGATCGATGGGGCCGGCTACAACCGCGAGCTGTGGCAGGTGTCGCTGCCCATCGTGGCTCCGGGCGCGGCCGCCGCGGCGTTGATCTGCTTCATCTTCGCCTGGAACGAGTACTTCCTGGCCAACCTGCTCACCGCGGTGGTGGCCCGCACCACCCCGCCGTTCCTGGGCAGCTTCGTCGACGGCCGTGGCCAGTTCCTGGCCGTGCTTTCGGCGGCCTGCACCTTGGCGGTGCTGCCGGTGATCGTGGCCGGCTGGCTGGCCCAGAAGCGCCTGGTCCGGGGTCTGGCCATGGGCGCGGTGAAGTAGGGTCGGCAGCCGTGCCTTCTCTGAACGCGGCCACCCTGGACGCCCTGTCGATCCCGAAGCCGGGCTACGACCGGACGACGGTGACCACCGGGATCGTCCACTTCGGCGTCGGCGGATTCCACCGGGCGCACGAGGCCATGTACCTCGACCGGCTGATGGACACCGGCGATGGGCTGGACTGGGGCATCTGCGGGGTCGGGGTGATGCCGTTCGACCTACGGATGCGCGACGTGCTGAAGGCCCAGGACGGGCTCTACGTGCTGGTCGAGAAGGACCCGGCGGGGGGTTGGAGCCCTCGGGTCATCGGGTCGATCGTGGACTACCTCTACGCGCCGGACGATCCGGAGGCGGTGATCGAGAAGATGGCCGATCCGGCCACCCGGATTGTGTCGCTGACCGTCACCGAGGGCGGCTACAACGTGCACCCGGTGACCGGGGAGTTCGACGCCGAGAACGAGGCCGTTCGGGCGGACCTGGCTGGGACCGCCCCCCCGACCACCACGTTCGGTCTGATCACCGAGGCGCTGGTGCGCCGGCGGGCCCGTGGGCTCGAGCCCTTCACGATCATGTCCTGCGACAACATCCAGGGCAACGGCCACGTGGCGGCCAAGATGTTCACCGCGTACGCCCGGCTGCGCGACCCCGAGCTGGGGGACTGGGTGGCCTCGAAGGTCGCGTTCCCCAACTCGATGGTGGATCGGATCACGCCGGTCACCACCGACGAGGACCGGGCCCAGGTGGCCGAGCGGTTCGGGGTCAACGACGGCTGGCCGGTGGTGTGCGAACCGTTCACCCAATGGGTCCTGGAGGACAGCTTCACCCTCGGCCGGCCCGCCGTGGAGGAGGTCGGGGTCCAGGTGGTCGCCGACGTCGAGCCGTACGAGCTGATGAAGCTGCGGCTGCTGAACGCCAGTCATCAGGCGCTGTGCTACTTCGGCTTCCTGTCGGGGTACCGGCTGGTGCACGAGGTCGCCCAGGACCGGCTGTTCGCCGACTTCCTGCTGGCGTACATGAACCGGGAGGCGACGCCGACCCTGGCCCCGGTGCCGGGGGTTGACCTGGACGCGTACAAGCACCAGCTGATCGAGCGGTTCTCCAACGCGGCGGTCCGCGACACGGTGGCGCGGCTGTGTGCGGAGAGCTCCGACCGGATCCCCAAGTGGCTGCTGCCGGTGATCCGGGAGAACCTGGCCGCCGGCCGGGACGTCCGCCTCGCGGCGGCGGTGGTGGCCAGCTGGGCGCGCTACGCCGAGGGCGTCGACGAGCAGGGGGAGCCGATCACCGTGGTGGACCGGTTGGCCGATTCGCTGACCGCGATCGCCCGGACCCAGCGGGCTGACCCGCTCGCCTTCGTGGCCAACCGTGAGCTGTTCGGCGACCTGGTCGACGACCCTCGCTTCACCGAGCCCTACCTGGCCACCCTGGAAAGCCTGCACGAACGCGGGGCCCGCGCCACCCTGGAGTCCCTGGTCGGCACGTCCGTCCGCTGACCGTCATTGGTCAGACCTCGCGATAGCCTGGGGCGCTGACTCCGTCCCAGCCGGGGACGGGGCGCAGAGGTATGCCTGGGGAGTAGAACGACGTGGCTTCGAGCCGTCTCGACGATGTGATCGGTCTGTGCAAGCGGCGGGGCTTCGTATTCCCCGCCGGAGAGATCTACGGCGGCACCCGGTCGGCGTGGGACTACGGGCCGCTGGGGGTGGAGCTCAAGGAGAACATCAAGAAGCAGTGGTGGCGCTCGATCGTCACCGCCCGCGACGACATCGTCGGCCTGGACTCCTCGGTCATCCTGCCCCGCCCGGTCTGGGTCGCCTCCGGCCATGTCGGGGCGTTCAGCGACCCGCTGACCGAGTGCACGTCCTGCCACAAGCGGTTCCGCGCCGACCACCTGGCCGAGGAGTTCGAAGCCCGCAAGGGGCGTACGCCGTCCGGGCCGGAGGAGATCCCGTGCCCCAACTGCGGCACCCGGGGCCAGTGGACCGAGCCGCGGGACTTCAACATGATGCTGAAGACCTACCTCGGTCCGGTGGAGGACGACGCCGGTCTGCACTACCTGCGGCCGGAGACCGCGCAGGGCATCTTCGTCAACTTCGCCAACGTGGTGCAGGTGACCCGCAAGAAGCCGCCGTTCGGCATCGGCCAGGTCGGCAAGTCCTTCCGCAACGAGATCACCCCGGGCAACTTCATCTTCCGCACCCGGGAGTTCGAGCAGATGGAGATGGAGTTCTTCGTCGTGCCCGGCACCGACGAGGACTGGCACCAGTACTGGATCGACGAGCGCACCCACTGGTACACCGACCTCGGCATCGCCCGGGACAACCTGCGGCACTTCGAGCACCCGAAGGAGAAGCTCTCGCACTACTCGAAGCGGACCGTCGACATCGAGTACCGCTTCGGGTTCCAGGGCAGCGAGTGGGGCGAGCTCGAGGGCATCGCCAACCGCACCGACTTCGACCTGAAGACCCACACCGAGCACTCCGGGGTCGACCTGTCCTACTTCGACCAGGCGTCCGGCGAGCGCTACGTCCCGTACGTGATCGAG